>DATNFJ010000103.1:0-2263 GCA_035606455.1 Sphingomicrobium sp. | reverse complement strand
CAGCGATCCTGCTCCACGGTTTCCCGGAATCGCACCGTACGTGGCGTGAGGTGGCACCGAAGCTCGAGGATGACTTCTTTCTCGTCATGCCGGACCAGCGCGGTTTCGCGGGGTCCGACCTTCCGCAGAATATCGAGGACTACAAGACCGACACGCTGATCGACGACGTATTCGGGCTGGCCGAGGCGCTCGGGCTCGATCAGTTTGTGCTGGTCGGACACGATTGGGGCGGAGCGATCGCCTGGGGCGCGGCGCTTCGGGGTGACCCGCGACTGACGCGGCTCGGGATTATCAACGCGCCGCACCCGGTCCTCTTCCAGAAAAGCCTGATCGAAAGCGCCGAGCAGCGCGCCGCGTCGCAATACATCACCGCCTTTCGCGCGCCCGGCTTCGAAAAGATGGTCGAAGCGAAGGGGTTCGACTGGTTCTTCGATACGACCTTCGCCGGTCACACCGATGTTTCGAAGATACCTGAGGCGGAGAAGCGCCAATACATCGCCGACTGGTCGCAGCCTGGCGCGTTCAACGCGATGCTCAACTGGTACCGCGCCTCGCGGGTTATCGTTCCGCCATCGGGAGTGACGGTGCCCCTGCCCGACTGGCTGCTGCGCGCGTTTCCGGCCGTCAAGGTTCCGACCCTGGTTCTCTGGGGAATGCGAGACAAGGCCTTGCTGCCGTTGCAGCTCGACGGTCTCGATGATCTGGTCGATGACCTGGCGATCGTGAAGTTATCGGAGGTTGGACATTTCGCCCCGTGGGAAGCAGGGGATCAGGTCGCCGCCGCGCTCCGGCCCTTCCTTGCCGGGCAAGCCGCGGCTAGTGCCGCCGCGCAATGACCCAGCCCCGCTCCCGTTCGCGTTCCGCCGCGCGCCTCGCGGCCGTTCAGGCGCTTTACCAGCAGGAGATGGAGGGCACTCCCCTCCCCCGCCTCCTCAAGGAATTTCACGATCATCGCCTCGGGGCGACAATCGAGGACCAGACCTATCACGAGGCCGAGCGGGATTTTTTCGACGATATCGTGGTGGGCGCCGATGCGCGTCGCGGGGAGATCGATACGTTGATCGGAGACCGCCTGGCCGACGGCTGGAGCCTCGAGCGGCTCGACCGTCCGATGCGCGCCATCCTTCGCGCCGGCGCCTATGAGCTGATCGCCCGCGCCGATGTTCCGGTCGGCTCGGTCATCTCCGAATATGTCGACGTCGCCCACGCCTTCTACGACAAGCGCGAGAGCGGGTTCGTCAATGGGCTGCTCGACGCCATTGCCAAGGAAGCCCGGTCGGCGCGAGCGTAAGGCGATGCGCGAATCTGAAGTCATTGAGCGGCTGCGGCGGATTGCGACCGCGCCGGAGGCGCGCGGGCTGCTCGACGACGTCGCGGTGCTCGACGGCCTGGTCATCACCCATGACAGCATCGCCGAAGGGGTCCATTTCCTGCCCAACGACCCGCCGGCAAGCGTCGGCTGGAAGCTCGTGGCCGTGAACCTCTCGGACCTCGCGGCAAAGGGTGCGACGCCCGCGGGAGCGCTGCTGTCCCTCACCATCAGCGGAGCCGGCGAGTGGGAGGAAGGCTTCCTCGGCGGGGTCGAGGCTGCGTGCGAGAGCTATGGCCTGCCGCTCGTCGGCGGCGATACCATTTCGTTGCCGGCGGGAGCGCCGCGAGTGCTCGGAATGACCGTGTTCGGTCGTGGGCCGGCGACAGTGCCCGACCGCGCCGGCGCCCGGCCTGGGGACGCACTGTGGTTAGTCGGTTCGCTTGGCGATGCGGCCGCCGGTCTCGCGCTGCTTAGAACCGACCCGAAAGCGACGGGCGTTTTGGTGGACATCTATCGCCGACCCATCCCACAGCTCGGCGCCGGACAGGCACTCGCGCCGCACGCACATGCGATGATGGACGTGTCCGACGGCCTGCTGCTCGATGCCCGCCGCATGGCGGAGGCAAGCCGCTGCCGGATCGAAATCAACCTCGAGGCCCTCCCGCTGTCGCGCGCGTTTATTGCGGAGCGGGGCCAGGATCTTGCGGCCCGGCGGTTCGCAGCGACCGGCGGGGACGATTACGCCTTGCTCGCGGCCCTGCCGCCGGAGCTCGATCCATCAACGCTTTCTTTACCATACGCGACCAGGATCAGCCGCGTCGGCTCGCTGGCGACCGGCGGGGTCTCCCTTTCCCTCACCTTCGCCGGCGAACCGGTCGAGCTGCCGGAGGTCCTGGGTTTTGAGCACCAGACTGATGACGACTGCGGTCATTCGACCGCGCCAGCTGCTGA
>DATNFJ010000102.1:0-11721 GCA_035606455.1 Sphingomicrobium sp. | reverse complement strand
CATCCGCGAAATGGACGCCAATGACACGATCTACCAGTTCGACAGCTCGCGGAACTACAATCCGTGGCCCGAGCTCGGAAAGATCAAGGCGCCGCTGACGTGGATCAACTCGGCCGACGATTTCATCAACCCGCGCAACCTTCCGGTGCCGCAGCAGGCGCTGAAGCGGATGCGGAAGACGGCGCGGTTCCGGCTGATCCCCGAGAGCTTCGACACGCACGGGCACGGCACCCACACCTGGGCCAAGTTCTGGAAACAGGACCTCAGTGCGCTTCTGGCGCGCTCGCGCTAGGAGTGACGTCATAGGCCGACACGTGGTTCATCGTGATGAGCCAGTGGCCGTGGAATTTCTTGAACAGGCGGGTGTTCACGCCTTCGGTCACGCGGCTGCCCCGGACCAGCCGGTACTGGCCGATCAGCATCGCCGCGTTGGGCGCGAGCACATCGACCCTCATATTGTAGAAGTGGAGCTGCCCGCGCCGCTCGGGCGAGCCGCCGTAATCGCGGATGTAATGGTCGAGCGTGCCCTGCCAGCCCTGCTGGAACTTGCCGCCCGAGACGAACACCACGTCGGGGTTCTTGAACCCCGCCATGTAGCCGCGAAAGTCCCCGCGGTTCCATGCGTCCTCCATCTTGTGGATGACGTCGAGGATGGCGGCGCGGTCCGCCTGCGGGCTCGCCGTGGCGAGGGCGAGGAAGGCGATGAAGCTCACAGCTGGAACTGCCCGACGATCACGGTCTGGCAATGGCCGCCGAGGATCACCCGGTCGCCCGCAAGACGGCAGTGGAGGATTCCGGTGCGCTCGCTCGCCTGGAGCGCGGTGAATTCGGTGCGGCCGAGGCATTTCGCCCAGAACGGCACCAGGGCCGCATGGGCGGAGCCGGTGACCGGGTCTTCGTCGATCCCGTGATAGGATGCGAAGACGCGGCTGGCGACATCCTGCTCGCGGCCCGGCGCGGTGACCATGACCAGCCGGTCGAATTGCTTGAGGCGCGCGAAATCGGGCCGGACAGCACGGACCTCCTCCTCGTTCGGCAGGAGCACGATCGCGCTGTTGTTGCCGCCTTCGCCGGTGAACAGCTCGCCCGATGTGCCGAGCGCTTCCTGGAGCCCGGGCAAGTCGCCCTTCGCGACCTCATAGGCGGGAAGGTCGAGCTCGAGCAGGTCGCCATTGCGGCCGACCGTGAGAATACCCGAGCGGGTGGCGAAGCGAACCCGGTCGCCGTGGATCAGCACGTGGCCGCTGGCGATGGTCGCGTGGCCGCAGAGATCGACTTCGGTCGTCGGCGTGAACCAGCGGAGGTCGTAATCGGCGTCGCTGCTCTCGCTCGGCACCGTGAACGCCGTCTCGCTCAGATTATTCTCCGCCGCGATGCGCTGCATCAGCGCGTCGTCGAGCCAGCGCTCGAGCGGCATCACCGCGGCGGGGTTGCCGGTCAGCGGCCGCTCCGCGAAGGCGTCGACCTGGAAGAAAGGCGTGCTCGTCAACTCGCGCGCTCCGTGATTTCCTGCGACAACATGGTCTCGCGGTCGATCTGGCCTTCGGGATCGACGTGGATCAGGATCTCGGTACCGGGAAAACGCTGTTGCAGCTCCTCCTCGATCGCGTCGAGCCGGTCGTGCGCCTGCTGAACGGTCCAGTCGCCCGGAACCCAGACGTGGAACTGCGCGAAATAATGCGTTCCACTGCTCCGCGTCCTCAAGTCGTGAAGCCCTGCAAGCAGCGGATATTCCTTGGTCGCGGCAAGAAATCGCTCGCGAAGCTCGTCGGGCCATTCGCGGTCCATCAGCTGGGCGAAGGCGTGGCTCGAAGCGCTCCATGCGCCCCACAGCAGCCACAGCGCGATGAGCAAGCCGAACACGGCGTCGGCGCCGGTGAGATGGGCATATTGTTCGAGGCCGAGCGCCACGACGACCGAGCCGTTGAGCAGCAGGTCGGACGAATAATGCAGCCGGTCGGTGCCGATCGCGAGCGAGCCGGTGCGGCGGACGACATGGCGCTGGTAGGCGATCAGCGCAGCGGTCAGCACCATCGCGACAATCGAGACTCCGATCCCGAGCTCCGCGTCGGCAGTCTCCGCGCCGCTCGCCAGCCGCTGAACGGCGCGGACGCCGATGAAGATCGCTGACAGTGTGATCAGGATCACTTGCACCAGGGCGGCGAGCGCTTCGGCCTTGCCATGGCCGAAGCGATGCTCGTGGTCGGCCGGTGCCGCAGCGATCCTGACGCCCAGCAATATGATGAGGCTGGCGACGAAGTCGAGGCCGCTGTCCGCGAGCGAGCCGAGCATCGCCATCGACGAGGTCTGCACCGCCGCATAGGCCTTCAGCACGATAAGCACGATCGCCATGGCAATGCTGGCGAGAGCCGCGCGCGTCGCGAGACTGCCGCGCTCGGCGTGGGTGAGCGCGGTGTCGCTCACGGGTAGAGCAACCCTTCGGACCAGCCGTCCGCGCCGCGCTTGAACAGGCGTCGTTCGTGGAGACGGTGGGGCCGGTCGGTCCAGAATTCGATCGTCTCGGGCACGACGCGGAAGCCGCCCCAGTGCGGCGGCCGGGGCACGTCCATGCCCTCGAACTTCGCCTTCATGTCCTCGTAGCGCTTTTCGAACTCGGCGCGGCTGGCAAGCGGCCACGACTGGTTCGAGGCCCAGGCGCCGAGCTGCGAATCGCGGCTTCGGCTGGCGAAATAAGCGTCCGCTTCGTCGCACGATACGATGCTCACCTTGCCTTCGATCCGCACCTGGCGGCGGAGCGATTTCCAGTGGAAGAGCAAAGCCGCGCGGGGATTGTGCGCCAGTTCCTCGCCCTTGCGGCTGCGTTGGTTCGTGTAGAAGACGAAGCCGTCGGGGTCGTGCGCCTTCATGAGGACGATCCGAACCGAGGGCCGCCCGTCGGAATCGGCGGTCGCCAGCGCCATTGCGTTGGGTTCGCCCGGCTCGCTGGTTCGCGCTTCCGCGAACCACTCTTCGAACAGCTGGAACGGATCGGTCCCCATCGTGCGCAGGCCTTAGGCTTGGCCCTGCCGCGACGGCAACCCATCTGGTCAGCGAGGGACTGTTACGGCATGGGAGGACAATGGCACTCGACCTCTACCAACGCCTCGGGCTGAAGCGCGGCGCTAGCGAGGCGGAGATCAAGAAGGCCTACCGGAGTCTCGCCAAACAGCTCCACCCAGACCGCAACAAGGACAAGCCCGACGCGGCGAAGCGCTTCTCCGAGGTGACAGCCGCCTATGACCTGTTGTCGGACAAGGACAAGCGCGCGCGCTATGACCGCGGCGAGATCGATGAGGACGGCAATCCCAAGATGCCGTTTGGCGGCGGCTTCGGCGGCTATTCGTCTGGCGCCGGATCGCGCCCCGGCGCCGGAGCGGGCGCTCAGGGTTTCGAGAATTTCAATTTCGGCGGCGCCGACGCCGCCGACCTCAGCGACCTGTTCGAAGGGCTGTTCGGCGGCGCGGCGGGCGGCCGTTCGAGAGGCGGCGGGCCGTTCGGCGGGTTCCGCCAGCGCGCGGCGCCGCAGAAAGGCGCGGACGTCGCCTACCGGCTCAAGATCCCCTTCGACGACGCGGTTGCGCTGAAGCCGCAGCGGATCACGCTGGCCGACGGCAAGACAATCGACCTCAAACTCCCCCAGGGGCTCGAGGACGGGACCAAAATCCGCCTTGCAGGCAAGGGGCAGGAAGGTCCGGCTGGGCGCGGCGACGCGATCGTCACGATCGAGATTGCGCCGCACCGCTTCTTCATCCGAGACGGCACCAACATCCGACTGACGCTTCCGGTGACTCTCAAGGAAGCGGTGCTGGGGGCGAAGATCAAAGTGCCGACGCCGGAGGGGCCGGTAATGCTCACCATCCCCAAGGGCACCAGCTCGGGCAAGGCGCTTCGCCTCAAGGGCCGCGGCTTCACCGCGAAGGACGGCAAGCGCGGCGACCAGCTCGTCACGGTCGAGATCGAGGTGCCGGCGCACGATGCAGCGCTCCACCAGTTCGCGGAAGGGTGGAATCCGCCCGGCAATCCCAGGGCAAGCTTCGGTGTCTAGCTTTAGCGCCCGATGAGAGACCATTCCCCGCTCTCGCCCGAGGAACGGCGCAAGCGCCTGGCGACGATGCGCGCGGCCTTCGGGACGGAGGTCGAGGAGAAGCTCAAGCCGCGGCTGACTCCGTGGGAAGTGGTCAAGCGGGTCGCCATCGGCGTCTACAACGACGGGTTCATTCACGCCGGAAATCTCGCTTATCTGTCGATCGTCGCGCTGTTCCCGTTCTTCATCGTCGCCGCGGCGGTCGCGCACCTGCTGGGGCAGGGGCAGGACGCGATGCTGACCGTGACCAACGTGCTTCGGCGATTGCCGCCGGATGTGGCCAACACGCTTCGGGAGCCGATCCAGGAAGTGCTGACGGTCAGGACCGGGACCTTGTTGTGGTTGGGGGCCATCGTCGGGCTGTGGACCGCGACCAGCTTCGTCGAGACCATCCGCGACATCCTGAGGCGCGCCTATGGCGTCAAATATTGCGCGCCGTTCTGGGAATATCGGTTGGGATCGATCCTCCTCATCCTTGGCGCCGTTCTCCTCCTGATGGTGGCGTTCGCGGTAAGCGCGCTTTTGACCATCGCGCATCATTTCATCGCTGAATGGTTCCCGCTGGCGCAGGACATCGGACACAGTCTCGGGCTTTACCGCTTCGTCCCCGCGCTGACCTTGTTCTTCACCTTCTACGCGCTGTTCTTCGCCCTGACGCCCGCGCGGTACCGGCGGCGCGACATCCGGAAATGGCCCGGCGCCCTGTTCGTCACCGCCTGGTGGCTGGGGACGGTCGAGCTGATCGCGCCGGTGCTGAGCCTGTTCGGCGGCTATACGCGAACCTACGGCAGCCTCGCCGGCGTCATGATCGCGCTCATTTTCTTCTTCATGGTCGGCCTCGGCGTGGTCATCGGAGCGGAGTTGAACGCGGCGCTGGCGGAAAGCGGCGCGGCCGCGCTAAAGGGCGAAGTTTATACCGGGCCGTACAGCGATGAGCTCGAGGTGGAGGAGCCGCAGCCCGGCGAAGACGTCGAACCCGTGTTGCAGAGAGAGGGGCCGCAACTTTGACTGGACTGATGAGTGGCAAGCGCGGGCTGATCATGGGTCTTGCCAACGATCGCTCGCTCGCGTGGGGCATCGCCCGAGCGCTGGGCACGCAAGGTGCCGAGCTTGCCTTCTCCTACCAGGGCGAGGCGCTGGAGAAACGCGTCCGCCCGCTCGCCGCTGAACTGGGATCAGACATGCTGGTGGACTGCGACGTCAGCAGCATGGACGCGCTCGACGCCGCGTTCGACCAGCTGCGCGACAAGTGGGGAACAATCGACTTCGTGGTCCACGCGATCGGTTATTCCGACAAGAACGAGCTCCGCGGGAAATTCGTCGACACGTCGATGGACAATTTCCTGATGACGATGAACATCTCGGTCTACAGCTTCGTCGCAGTCGCGCAGCGGGCGCGGGCGCTGATGACCAACGGCGGATCGATCCTGACGCTCACCTACTACGGCGCCGAGAAAGTCATCCCGCACTATAACGTGATGGGGCTCGCGAAGTCGGCACTGGAGACCAGCGTCAAATATCTCGCCGTCGACCTCGGGCCCGAGGGCATCCGTGTGAATGCGATCTCGGCAGGTCCGATCCAGACCCTTGCCGCCCGCGGGATCGGCGACTTCAATTACATCATGAAGTGGAACCAGTATAATTCGCCGCTTCGCCGCAACGTCACGATCGAGGACGTGGGCGGCGCCGGCCTTTACCTGCTCAGCGACCTCTCGTCCGGCGTGACCGGTGAAATCCACCACGTCGACGCGGGCTATAATGTCGTCGGCATGAAGGCCGAGGATGCGCCCGACATCAGTACCGTCTGATGCATCTTCGGCCTGCGGTGGCTTCCGACCGGGGCGAGATCCGAGCCGTTCATCTGCTCGCCTTCCCATCCCCAGCAGAGGCCGACCTGGTTGAACAGCTCGTTCAGCACGGCGACTCGGTCATCTCCATTGTCGCGGTCGAAAATGGCAGGATCGTCGGGCACGTCCTCCTGAGCAGAATGGACGTGGAGTCCGATGGAGCCGCCCTGAACGCGGTCGGCCTCGCGCCCGTGGCGGTTATACCCGAATGGCAAAGGCGCGGCATTGGCTCCGCGCTGATCGAGGCCGCAATCGCCGGTGCGCGGCGCTCGGGCGTGGAAATGATCTTCGTGCTCGGCGACACTGGATTTTACGGACGTTTCGGCTTCGCCGCGGAAACAGCGCGGCCATTCGCAAGCCCTTATGCGGGAGCGCACTTCCAGGCGCTCGCGATCGGTCGCGCGCTCCAACCCACCCTGACAGGCACGGCCAGATACGCGCCCGCCTTCGACGCGCTATGACCACTGTCTCCAAGCGAGTCCGCATCACCGGCCGCGTGCAGGGGGTGTTCTTTCGTGCGTGGACGCGGGATGAGGCGCGGTCGCTTGGCGTCAGCGGCTGGGTTCGCAATTGCGGCGACGGCGCAGTTGAGGCGCATCTCGAAGGCGATGAGGGCCAGGTCGATGAGCTCATCCGCCGAATGCGGCACGGGCCACACCAGGCGAAGGTTATGGACGTGGACGTGAACGATGCGCCGATGGAGAACGCCGACCGATTCGAGGTGCGCCACTAACCCGCGAACGGGTCGCGGACGAGGATCGTGTCCTCGCGCTCCGGCGATGTCGAAACCAGCGCGACCGGGCAGCGAATCAGTTCCTCGATCCGGCGGACATATTTGATCGCCCGCGCGGGAAGGTCGGCCCAGCTGCGCGCGCCCTGCGTCGTCTCGCACCATCCGGGGATCTCGGCATAAACCGGCTCGACCCGCTCCTGGTCGGCCGCGTGCGACGGAAGATAATCGAGCTTCTTCCCGTCGAGCTTGTAGCCGGTGCAGATGTTGATCGTCTCGAACGTGTCGAGCACGTCGAGCTTGGTCAGGGCTATCCCGGTGACTCCGCCGACAGCGACTGCCTGCCGCACGAGGACAGCATCGAACCAGCCGCAGCGGCGCTTTCGCCCGGTGACGGTGCCGAACTCGCGGCCGCGCTCGCCGAGCGTGTTGCCCGTCTCGTTGTCCTGCTCGGTGGGGAATGGACCCGAGCCGACGCGGGTCGTGTAGGCCTTGGTGATGCCGAGGACGAAGCCCGCCGCCGAAGGGCCGGTACCGCTTCCCGCGGCGATGGTGCCCGCCACGGTGTTCGACGAGGTGACGAACGGATAGGTGCCGTGGTCGACGTCGAGCAGCACTCCTTGCGCGCCTTCGAACAGGATCCGCTTGCCACCGCGCCGCGCCTTGTCGAGGTCGCGCCAGATCGGGCGGGCGAAGGGCAGCACGAAGGTCGCTATCGCGGCGAGGTCGTCTTTGAGCCGCTTGCGGTCGATCGGCGGCTCGCCGAAGCCGGCGCGAAGTGCGTCGTGGTGCGCGCACAGCCGGTCGAGCATCGGGTCGAGATCGTCGAGCTTCGCAAGGTCGCACACGCGGATCGCCCGGCGGCCGACCTTGTCCTCATATGCCGGGCCGATCCCGCGGCGCGTAGTGCCGATCTTGCCCGCGCCCGATGCGTCCTCGCGCAATCCGTCGAGGTCGCGGTGGATAGGCAGGATAAGCGGGCAATTGTCGGCCACCATCAGCAAGTCGGGCGTGACCTCGACACCCTGGCCGCGAATGCGCTCGATCTCCGCCTTGAGTGCCCACGGATCGAGCACGACTCCGTTGCCGATGACGGAGGGCGTGCCCGTCACGATCCCGCTAGGAAGCAGGGACAGCTTGTAGGTCTGGTCGCCGACGACGAGCGTGTGGCCGGCGTTGTGGCCGCCCTGGAAGCGGACGACCATGTCCGCTCGGCTCGCCAGCCAGTCGACGATCTTGCCCTTGCCTTCGTCGCCCCACTGGGCGCCGATGACGGTGACGTTCGGCACTGAGATGCTTTCCTGCTGTGCGGCCCGCGCGGCTCTACGGGGAAGGGGCGCGGGCGTCTAGGGCAGCGGGACCGCGGATGGGGCCGTCGCGCATTTGTGCAAGGCCGCAGCGCAGGTCGCCCTTAGGCTGTCCAGCCTCAGAGCAGACGCGCTGTCACTCGCCCCGCTTTCGATCGCGTCAGCCAAGGCGGCAATCGTCTGCAGCGCGATGTCGAGATTTTGCAGCTCGCCGGCATGACGAATCACCGCATCGCCGTCGCTCGAAATCGCCTGGGAAAGATGTTGGATCAGACGCCCGACCTGCCGCAGGTCTTGTCCGAACCGGGCGGATTGGCTGCCTCGTGAAGTCTCAGACAGGGACGCGGAACGATGAGGCATGGGAACGGCCCCGAGCTTCAACACCCGAACCGCCTCGTCGACCCGCTGCTGCCCCGGATTGGTCGGCGGCGCCAGCCAGTCGCGGATGCAGGCAAGCGACGAAAACCTGAGGCCGCACCGACCTTCCGAGCACCAGGCGACGGTCGCCGAAACGGCCAGGCTCCCACGGACCAGCTCGACGTCGGCGCCCTCCTCGGGCAGGCCCCGGCCCTCGGCAAGGGCACCGGAGACCGACATGTTCCTCACCTTCACCGGAAACGAGAGCCCGGCGCTGCGGATGACGGCCCCCAGGAACATGTTGGTTCTGGGTTCCGCGCGCGGGTCCGCACTTTGCAGCTGATTCATCGATGATCCACGTGCTTACGGTCCATGCGCGTCTCAGCAGCGCTTGCCCGACAATCGCTTGACCGGGACCTAACACCCCCTCCAATCCGGATATATCGCGCAAGAGCGCTTCAGCACCCCTGGGACCCTGGCGGGCGCTCCAGCAGAGGGGGGCTGGAGCGCCCTTTCCTTTGGGCTGCGGGCCTACAGCGCAAGAACGATGAACGCGACGAGGCCCAACACCGCAGCGGCGGGAATTAGGAGGATCTGGACCGCGGCGGCGCCGGTCGGGAGCGGTCCGCTGCGGGTATTGATCCTTAGCGGCCAGGGACGGGGAGGCGACCTGGACTGCGCCCCGAGCGCCGCCGGTAGTCCGAGGATCATGAATGCGAAGAAGCACGAGGTCAGAACCGCCAGTGCGGCGGGTCCATCCTTCGCGAAGAACAGGACGAACAGTCCGAACAACAATGCCCACAAGGAGAGGAATGCGATCCAGATGGGCCGGGGGATGTCGCCAAACAGGTCGCGGTCCGCCGGGACCGGTGCGGACGTCAACTGGTCCGCGTCGTCGAGCAGCTCGGGGATGTGGCGCATGGCAGCCTCCACACCAGATGTGGGCCCTGATTTCCCACCAAGCAAACGAATAGATTATGGAGTTGATATGAATTATTTGATTACAAGATTGCCCGCGGTTCGGCCCGGAGTCGCGGCGACGGCTCTGAGACCGCTCCGGACCCGCTCCATTAGCCGTTCGTCGGCCTTGGGCGAATAGACGGCGTAGATCGAATAGGAAAATCGTGGCTTGTCGGCGACCAAATGCAGCCGTCCGGCCTCGAGATGCGGAGTTGCGGCTTGCATGCGGAAGTAACCGCTGCCGCCGACCGAGAGGATATATTCGAGCGCTAGCGGACCGTGATTCACGGACAGTGCGGGGCTCGGCGCGTCCGGCACGGCGGTGTGGTGGTTGGCCCGGAATTCAGCGCCCCAGTCGACAAAGACCTCGACGTCGGGCGGGCCGCTATCCCCGTCCGGATCCGTCGTCACCGCGACGAGGACTTCTTCGAGCAGAAGTTCCGCAACAATGCCGATGCGATGCGGCGGCGCGTACACCACGGCGAGATCGACGATTCCTTCCTGAACCTGGTCGATCAGGCGCTCGGGCACATCGATCTGCGCTCGGATTGCGACCTGCGGACAATCGCTTTTCATCCACACGAGCCAGTCGAGCAGGAGCGGATTCCACAGGCTATGCTCGCCGCCCACGGTGACGAGGTTTTCCCGACCAAGCGGCATCGCGACCTCGTGCTGCGCCCGTTCCCACAGTTGCACGAGCGACGTTGCGTAGCGGAGGAACTGGTCGCCGGCTGGCGTGAGCCTGGCGCCGGCCTTGTTGCGGATGAAGAGCTGACGATCGAGTTGCTCCTCGAGCACACGAACGCGCGCGCTCACCGCGGTTTGGGTCACGTTGAGGTTCGCGGCCGCGCGCACGAAGCTCCCCGTCTTCACGATCTCGAGAAAGGTTCGCGCCGCCGCGATGTCCATGTTATGTGCAACTTTTTAAATGTTAAAGTGCAATTCTATTCGCTTGCTTGATGGTCTGCAACGGCGGACTATGCGACCGCTGGCGAAGCCATCGAACCTTCTGAAGCTTCGCGGCTGAAGGAGATCGAAAATGAAATGGCTTCGCCCGAAAGACTATCACGGCTCGCGGTCCTACACCGAAGGTCCGCCCGTCAGCATGTTCAGCCTTACCCTGGCCTGGTTCGCGAGCATCGCGAAGACCAAGTTGCGCAATCTCGGCGGTCGGCGGCCCCGCCCGCCGCACGTTTTGCTGCATGATGGAGAGCACGGCTTTTCGCTGCTCGGAGCGAAGATCCGCACTGGCGCTGGCGTTCCAGTCAAAGCCCGGACCTGGGACCGCCGCGACTCGCGCATCCTGCCGTAAGCGGCAAGCTCAGAAGCTCAGCGGCACGACCTCGCGGACTCCGGGTACGCCGTGCAGCTGGCTCGCGACTTCGGGCGTAATGGGATCGTCGACGGCGACCAGCGCCACCGCCTCGCCGGCCTGCTCGCGGCGGCCGAGGTTGAAGGTTGCGATGTTGAGGCCGTTTTCGCCGAGGCGGGTTCCTAGCGCGCCAATGAACCCGGGCGCGTCGGTATTGACGATGTAGATCATCTGGCCGCTCAAATCGGCCTCCACCGGGATCCCGAAGATCTTGACCAGGCGCGGCGCGCGGTTGCCGAAGAGCGTCCCTTCGACCCGCTTCTCGCCCTGTTCGGTCCCGACGGTCACCGCGACGAGCGTGTGATAGTCTCCTTCGCCCTCATTGCGGATTTCCCGAACGGCGATGCCGCGTTCCTTCGCGAGATAGGGCGCGTTGACCATATTCACCGTGTCCGACCAGGTGCGCATGACGCCGGCGAGCACCGCGCCGCTGATCGGCTTGATGTTGAGCTCGGCCGCCGCGCCCTCGACCTCGATGTCGATCGAGCGGATCTCGGTGCCGGCGATCTGGCCGATCAGCCTGCCGAGCTTTTCCGCCAGGCCCATGTAGGGCTTGAGCCGCGGCGCCTCTTCGGCGGATAGGGACGGCACGTTGACCGCGTTGGTGATGCCGCCGAGCAGCAGGTAATCGCTCATCTGCTCGGCGACCTGGATCGCGACATTGACATGGGCCTCCGTGGTCGATGCGCCGAGGTGCGGCGTGCAGATCAGGCCCGGGGTCCCGAACAGCGGGTTCTCCTTGGCCGGCTCCTCGGCGAACACGTCGAGCGCGGCGCCAGCGACGTGACCATTTTCCAGCGCTTCCTTGAGCGCCGCTTCATCGATCAATCCGCCGCGCGCGCAATTGACGATCCGGACGCCCTTCCTGGTCTTGGCAAGTGCTTCTCGGCTGAGGATCCCGCGGGTCTGGTCGGTCAGCGGGGTGTGCAGCGTGATGAAGTCGGCGCGGCTCAGCAGCGCGTCCAGTTCGACCTTGTCGACGCCGAGCTCCACGGCCCGCTCGGGCGAAAGGAAGGGGTCATAGGCGACGACCTTCATTTTCAGGCCATGGGCGCGGTCGGCGA
>DATNFJ010000101.1:0-33789 GCA_035606455.1 Sphingomicrobium sp. | reverse complement strand
TTCGTCCTGAGCTTGTCGAAGGACTGATTTTTTTCTTACGACGGTGCAACGACGGCAGGGCTTCGACAAGCTCAGCCCGAACGGTTTAGGTTGGGACATGGCTGGCCACAGCAAATTCAAGAACATCATGTACCGGAAGGGGGCGCAGGATAAGAAGCGCTCGGCCCTCTTCTCCAAGCTCAGCCGCGAAATCACGGTCGCGGCCAAGATGGGCCTGCCCGACCCCGATGCGAACGCGCGCCTCCGCGCCGCGGTCATCGCCGCGCGCGCCCAGTCGATGCCGAAGGACAATATCCAGCGGTCGATCGACAAGGCCTCGGGCGGCGACGCCGAGAATTACGAGGAGATCCGCTACGAGGGCTTCGGCCCCGGCGGAGTCGCGATCATCGTCGAGGCGCTGACCGACAACCGCAACCGGACTGCGACCAACGTCCGAACGATCTTCTCCAAGAACGGCGGCAATCTGGGCGCGAGCGGAAGTGTCAGCCACGGCTTCGAGCGCCTGGGCCTGGTCGAATATCCGGCAAGCGCGGGCGATTCCGACAAAGTGCTCGAAGCCGCCATCGAAGCGGGCGCCCAGGACGTCGAAAGCGACGAGGACGGCCACCGCATCTGGACCACGATCGACAGCCTGCACGAGGTCGCCCGCGCGCTCGAGCCGATGCTCGGCGAAGCGGAAAGTACCAAGCTCGCGTGGAAGCCGTCGACCGAGGTCGAGGTCCGCGGCGACCAGGCGCAGCAGCTGATGAACCTCATCGATTCGCTCGAAGAGGACGACGACGTCCAGACCGTCTGGGGCAATTACGACGTGCCGGAGGAAGAGCTGGAGAAGCTGGCGTGACCCAGCCCCTCCCCCCTTGGGGGAGGTGTCATGCGCAGCATGACGGAGGGGGCCTGTGTTCACGACACACCCCCTCCGGCGCTTCGCGCCGCCTCCCCCTTGAGGGGGAGGGGAAGTGAAAATCCTGGGCCTCGATCCCGGCCTCGGAACGACCGGCTGGGGCGTGATCGAAGCCGACGGCAATCGCCTTCGCCACATCGCCAACGGACAGATCAGGACCGACACCGCGGCGCCGCTGCCGAAGCGGCTCGCCGCGCTCGCGGATCAATTGGAAGCGCTGATCGCGGAGCAACGCCCGGACGCTGCGGCGGCCGAGGAAGTGTTCGTCAACAAGAACCCGCAATCGACGCTCAAGCTCGGCCAGGCGCGCGGCGTGGTGCTGATGTGCGCTGCGCGCGCAGGGATCGAGGTCGGCGAATATTCTCCGACCTTGGTGAAGAAAGCCGTGGTCGGCACAGGCGGCGCGGAAAAGGCGCAGATCCACGCGATGGTCTCGCGGCTGCTCCCCGGCGCGAAGATCGCCGGCCCCGACGCCGCCGATGCACTCGCCGTTGCCATCACCCACGCGCATCATCTGGCGACCAGCCGCCGCATCGCTTAAGCCTGCGGGAATGATCGCGCGCCTCAGCGGAACACTCGCAGAACTCACCGCCGACAGTGCGGTGATTGACGTCGGCGGAGTCGGCTATCTCGTCCAGATGAGCGGCAAGTCGCTCGCAGCCCTCGGCGCCGTCGGTAGCGAAGTGCTGATCCTCACCGAGCTCCAGGTGCGCGAGGACGCATGGACCCTGTTCGGCTTCGGCTCAGCCGAGGAGCGCGACGCGTTCCGGGCGTTGACCAGCATCCAGGGCGTCGGCGGCAGGCTCGCGCTCGCCATCCTCTCCGCGCTCTCGCCCGACGAGCTCGCCCGCGCCGTCGCGCAGGAGGACAAGGCGATGATCGGCCGCGCCAACGGCGTCGGTCCCAAGCTCGCCGCCCGCATCGCCAACGAGCTCCAGGGCAAGCTCGGGGGCGCGGGACTCGGCGGCGCCGCTCCAGCTCCCCGCGCCGGAGCCGCCGCCGACGCCCTCTCCGCCCTCGCCAACCTCGGCTTCAAACCCGCCGACGCGAGTGCCGCCGTCAATGCCGCGCAGGACGAGCTTGGCGCGGATGCAACGCTGGACGCGCTCGTGCGGCTCGCGCTCAGGAAGGCAGCCAAATGACCACCCGCACCGCCTCCTGCCGTTGCGGTCAGCTCAAGGTCGCCGTCACTGGGGACCCGGTCCGCGTGTCCATCTGCCATTGCCTCAACTGCAAGAAGCGGTCGGGCAGCGCGTTCGCGGTGCAGGCGCGCTGGCCGTCGGCGCAGGTGCAAATCGACGGCGCCTCACAGACCTTCATCAAGGTCGCCGACAGCGGAAACCGGGCGACGTTCCACTTCTGCCCCGAGTGCGGGTCGGACGTTTATTACGAGATCGACGGAAAGTTCGACGACAAGTTCAACGACCTCATCGCCGTCCCGCTCGGCGCATTCGACGACCCGTTCTTCCTCACGCCCGCCTTCTCGGTTTGGGAGAATCGCAAGCACGAGTGGGTCGAGATCGTCGGCGACGGCGTCGAGCACGATTGAAAGCTCTGTCCTACACGGGCCGGATTGTGCATCATCGCCGCCGTGGCGGGACTGCGGACAATTTCGGGTATTCGGCAACCCGTGCGGCACGCGCTGCCTCGCGCGCGCGCGCGTAGAACTTTCAACTTTGGCAACATTCGCGGCTCCGATGGCGACTGATCCCGCCCGAATCACCACGCCCGAGCGCACGTCCGAAGACGCCGACGCGGCGCTTCGCCCGAAGAGCCTCGACGAGTTCATCGGCCAGCAGGCCGCGCGCGAGAATCTCCGCGTGTTCGTCCATGCGGCGAAGAGTCGGGGCGAGGCGCTCGACCATGTGCTGCTCCACGGCCCGCCCGGCCTCGGCAAGACGACGCTGGCGGGAATCCTCGCGCGTGAAATGGGCGTCGGCTTCCGCGCCACCTCGGGCCCGGTGATCGCCAAGTCTGGCGACCTCGCGGCGCTTTTGACGAACCTCGAGGACGGCGACGTCCTGTTCATCGACGAGATCCACCGCCTCAACCCGGCGGTCGAGGAAGTGCTCTACCCGGCAATGGAGGACCGCGCGCTCGACCTGATGATTGGCGAGGGCCCGTCGGCCCGCTCGGTACGGATCGATCTTCCGCGCTTCACCCTGATCGGCGCGACGACCCGGCAGGGGCTGCTAACGACGCCCCTGCGCGACCGCTTCGGGATTCCGGTGCGGCTCAACTTCTACACCGTGGAGGAGCTCGAGCAGGTGGTCCGCCGCGCCGCACGCCTGCTCAGTGTCGATGTCGCTGAAGATGGCGCGCACGAGATCGCACGACGCTCTCGCGGCACACCCAGAATCGCTGGTCGGCTGCTCCGGCGCGTGCGCGATTTCGCCCATGCGTCGGGTTCGGACACGATCGATGCAAAGGTCGCCGACGCGGCGCTGTCGCGGCTCGAGATCGACGCGCTCGGGCTCGACGCCATGGACCGCCGCTACCTCACCATGATCGCCGACCTCTACGGCGGCGGACCCGTGGGCGTGGAGACGCTCGCCGCCGGCCTTTCCGAGCCGCGCGACACGATCGAGGACGTGATCGAGCCTTTTCTCATTCAGCTCGGCCTCATCGCCCGCACGGCACGAGGACGATGCCTTAACGGCCGCGGCTACGCCCATCTGGGCCTGCCGGTGCCGCAGGGCAGCCAGGCCGGATTGTTCGATAGCGGAGCGTCGTCGAAATAATGCGTTTCTTCACATTGGCGGCAGCACTCATGTTGGCCGCCCCCCTTCCCGCCCAACCGAACCCGGTGCCGGCCGCACCTGACTATTCGAAGGATTCGAGCTGGCTCTGCCTGCCGGGCCGGGCCGATCCGTGCTCCGCGCCGCTTCCGACGACCGCGCTCACTCCCAACGGCTATGGTTCGACGGTCAAGAGCAGCGTCGCCAAGGAGCCGCCGCTCGACTGCTTCTACGTCTACCCGACCGTCTCCCGCGACCAGGGGATGAACAGCGACCTCAACGTCAGCGAGGAGAAAGGCGCGACCGAAGTGCAGTTCGCGCGCTTCGCCAGCGTGTGCCGGACCTTCGCACCGATCTATCGCCAGATGACGCTCGGCGCGATTGCGGCCTATTCGGCGGGCGCGAACATCGATGCTGCGGCCGCGCTCGCCTACCGCGACGTCGCGGCAGCCTGGCGCAACTATCTTGCGACGAGGAACCAAGGCCGCCCGTTCGTGCTCGTCGGGCACAGCCAGGGCAGCCTCATGCTGCAGATGCTCATCGCACGCGAAATCGAGAAGGATCCGGCGATCGCCGCACGAATGAACCTCGCGATCATCCCTGGCTTCAACGTCATCGTGCCCCAGGGCAAGCTGGTTGGCGGGACGTTCAGGAAGACACCGTTGTGCAGCCATCCGGGCGAGACGGGTTGCGTGATCGCGTACAGCAGCTTCCGCGAGAAGAACGCGCCGCCGGAGGGCGCGATGTTCGGCTTCGCTTCCCAGCCGGGAATGACCGTCGGCTGCGTCAACCCGGCGCGTCCGGGCTCGACCGATTGGGTCCCGTTGGAGAGCGAGTGGTATGCGCGCTCCAGCCAGCAAGTGCCGGGTGGGCCGATCAGCTGGTCGACCGAGGGCGCGCCGCCGTCACCCTTCCTGCAGACCGAAGGTCTCGTCTCGGCGAAATGCGTCAACGACGGCCAGCGCGGCTATTTGTCGATCCGCACCAATCACAAGCCGGGCCAGAAATGGACCGACCATATCGGCGGCGAGGTCGCCGTGCTGGGCATGTTCCTGCCGGGCTGGGGGATGCATCTGTCCGACGTCGACGAGGCGCTGGGCGATCTCGTGCGCGACGTGGCCGAGATCAGCGCTCGATCCAGAACAGCTGCTCGACCGGGACATTGAGGGCCTGCGCGAGCTTGATCGCGAGAGTCGCCGAGGGCGTGAACACGCCGTTCTCGACCGTGTTGATGGTCTTGCGGCTAACCCCGACGCGCTCGGCCAGCGCGGCCTGGGTCAGCGAGGCCTTCTCGCGCTCGGACTTGATCGAATTGGCGAGCCGCTCCGTCACCGGGCGGCGCGCAGCTCGAGAATCGCGAAGGCGACCATCGCGGACACGATCCCCGCGGTCGCGACATATTGGCCTACTTCTTCAGCGCCGATCGCGGGGTTGAAGTGCGACATGAGCTGGAAAGCGAGCGCCGTGACGATCGCCGCCCAGAAGCCGATCGTGCAGCTCAGCGGGCAATTGGCGCGGGTTCCCTCGTCGTCGAGCAGACGCACCACGTCGCTGTTCGGCCTCAGCCACCGCTTGATTGGCAGCAGGTTGAGCGCGCAGCCGAGGAGAAGGCCAAGCCACAGTCCCTGGGTGAAGTCGGTACCGCGACCGGACCGTACGAGGACCATCACCGCGCAGGTGAGCACGGCCAGAAAGAGGAACCCGAACGCCCGGAAGCGGGCCTTGCGCTCAGCGATGTCGACAGCGGTCATTATCCCAACTCCATGTAACCTGTAGGTGACATGTAACCTTAACGTTACATCGGAGTCAAGCGGGGTTGCCGTAGGGACTCTGCACTGCCTAGAGGCGGTGCGGATGGCGGGGAAATCGCTCGACACGCCCTATCGCGGCGGCTTCATCGGCCGCGAACATCATTTCGCACTCACCGTCTATTTCGAAGACACCGACACGGCCGGCGTCGTCTATTACGCCAACTATCTCAAGTTCATGGAGCGCGCCCGGTCCGACATGCTCCGCGCCGTCGGGATCGACCAGCGGCAGGTGATGGAGGCGGGCGAGGGCGCTTATTACGTGGCCGAGGCGAACATCCGCTATCTCGGCTCGGCGCGGCTTGGCGACGACCTACTCGTCGTCAGCACCGTCGAGGAGATCCGCGCCGCTTCGGTCGTGATTCAGCAGCGAGTCATCCGGCAGCGGGAACTGTTGACCGATGCCCGCGTGACAGCCGCCTTTCTTGACTCGAACGGTCGGCCGCAACGGCAACCCAGGGAATGGATCGAAAAATTCAAACGCATCGCCGCATCGGGACAATGACAGCAAGAAGCCTCGTCATCGCGTTGGTCGCAGCAGCCGCCGGCCTCGTGAGCAGCAGCGCCGACGCCCAGCAGCCGGGCGCGCCCGCGGCGACCGTCATCGCCGTTCCGCCGATGACCTCTCCCGACACCGGGACCAAGGGAAACGAGATGCTGGCGCTGGCGTGGCAGGCAACCCAGCTGATCGATACCGACCTTCAGCAGACCGCCGAGCTGATGCCGCTGAGCCCGGACAGGAACGATTATTATTCCTATCCGGAGGTCACGGCGCCGAACTTCATGAAGTGGCGCGGCCGGGGCGCGAAGGCGCTGATCACGGGGTTCGTGAAGTCGCGACCGGACGGCCGTTATACCGTCGGCTGCTATGTCTATGACGTCGACAAGGGACGCGAGCTCGCCCGCGAGGGCTATGTCGTGATCCCGGCCGACTTGAGGCGCGCTGCGCACAAATGCTCGGGGCTTGCCTACAAGGCGATCACGGGCGCTCCGGGCATGTTCGACACGCGCATCGCCTATGTCGCCGAGACCGGCTCGCCGGCCGCCCGGGTGAAGCGCATCGCGATCATGGACAGCGACGGCTTCAACCACAAATATCTGACGCCCGGCGACACGATTGTGCTCACTCCGCGGCTGTCGCCGCACGCGGCGCGGCTCGCCTACGTCAGCTACCAGGGCGGGGTCCCGCAGGTCCGAATCCTCGATCTCGGCAACGGAGAACAGCGTCCGCTGCTGGCCGGCGACGCCATGACCTTCGCCCCGCGCTATTCCCCCGACGGGTCGAAGATCGTTTTTTCGATGATGCTTGGCGCGAACAGCGACATCTATGTCGTCGGTGCGAACGGCGGCGCTCCGCAACGGCTCACCGTCGCGCCGGGAATCGACACGGACCCCGGTTTTTCGCCGGACGGAAGCAGGATCGTGTTCGAAAGCGACCGGTCGGGCACGCAGCAGCTCTACGTGATGAATGCCGACGGGTCGCAGCAGCGGCGGATCACCTTCAGCACCGCCGCCTACAGCGCGCCCGAATGGAGCCCGGACGGCAAGTATATCGCCTTCACCTGGCGAATGGGCGACACGCGCCGGATCGGAATCATGGCCCCTGACGGCACCGGGGAGAAGATCCTGACCGCGGGCCCGGCCGATGAGGAGCCGAGCTGGGCAGCGAGCAGCCGCGAGCTGGTGTTCCAGCGCACCGAAGCCAATGGCCGGCCCGCCATCTACCGGGTGAACCTGGACGGAAGCGCACCGCGAAAGATGACCGTCCCGCAGGATGGTTCGGACCCCAACTGGTCGGGAACGATGGACTGATGCGCAAGCCTGTTCTTTTGCTCGCCGCTCTGATCGCGGTACCGGCGTCAGCACAGCTGCCCGGCCTCAGGCGCCGCGCTCCGCCGCCCCAGGTGCCCGTCCAAAATCCGGTTGATGTGCTGCGCGCCGATTTCGCGGCCCAGTCGGGCGGCACCACCGTCTATTTCGCCAATGGAAGCGCCGAGCTCACGCCGCAGGCGAAGCTGCTTCTGCAGGCGCAGGCGGCGTGGCTTCGCCAGCACCCCGACGTCGCGGTGCGGATAGAGGGACATGGCGATCCCGCCGACACCCGCGACCATGCGCTCGCGCTCGGCGCCGAGCGAGCGGCCGAGGCGAGGAATTTCCTGATTCTGCTTGGAACCCCGGCGGCGCAGGTGAGCGCCATGACCTGGGGCAAGGAGCGCCCGGGCCCGCCGAGCGCCGTCACGACGATCGTTCCGCCCTCAGGCGGCCCGGCGCTGGTACCCGCAGGCGGCTAACCAGGCGCGCGCCTGGCGCTGCGCCTCGGCGATCTCGCGCGCCGTCATCTCCACCGCGATCTCGGCGCGGCATTCCTGCCCCCGGGTGCTTCCGTTGAGCGCGGCAAGGTTGAACCATTTGTGCGCCTCGATGAGGTCGACCGAGATACCGCCGCGTCCGGTCGAATAAGTCACGCCGAGCTCGAACAGTGCATCCACGCTGCCCGCTTCGGCCTCGGCGATTCGGCTCCGCAAGAGGAATTCCGCGCCTTTCTGGCTGATCGCTCCCATTCTGTCCCCCGTTCCTGTCGTTGGAGCGAAATTCGTCCGCCACTGGCAAAGAAATGGTTAACGCGGTTGAACCAAGATTTTCTGGAGGGGGAGATTGTCGATCAGACGAGTCGGCCCGATCACCGCGGCGGCGATGAGCCGCATGTCCCCGGCCGGCGCTTCCAGCGGCTCGAGCGTCGCCGATTCGACCAGCGCGAAATAGTCGATCCGCGAAAAGCCCGCTTGGACGAGCGACTTCCGGCCCGTGTCGAGGGCGAGCCGGACCGGCGTTCCGTCCAGGATTGCGGCGCGCGCATATTCAAGCGCTCTCGGCAGCGCCGCCGCGCGCCCCCGCTCGTCTTCGGTGAGGTAGGCGTTGCGTGACGATAGGGCGAGGCCGTCCTCCTCCCGGACCGTCGGCACCGCCGCGATTTCGGTCGGAATATTGAGGTCGGCGACCATCCGGCGAATCACCGCCAGCTGCTGAAAATCCTTCTCGCCGAACAAGGCGACGTCGGGCCGCACCGATATCAGCAGCTTGGCGACGACGGTCGCCACCCCGTCGAAATGGCCCGGACGGGCCTCGCCTTCCCAGCGATCCGACACGCCGGCAACGTGGACCGAGGTCGAAAAACCCTCCGGATAGATGTCGGCAGCCGAGGGCATCCACAGCAGGTCGCACCCGCCCTGCTCGAGCATTCGCGCATCCTCGGCTTCGCGGCGGGGATAGCGGGCGAAGTCCTCGCCCGGCGCGAACTGCGCCGGATTGACGAAGATCGTGGCGGCGATTTTTTCGGCCCTTCGTTTCGCCTCGTCGACCAGCGCCATGTGCCCGGCGTGAAGCGCGCCCATCGTCGGGACCAGTGCCAGCTTGCCGTCGATCTGCGACCGCGCCCGCGCCAATTCTTCACTCGATCGAACGATTTGCACGCGGGGCCCGCCTCAACTAATCTTGCAATCGGGGGGCGCTCTCGGAGCGCCGAGGGAAAAGATCAAGCATGACCCAGCCGCATTTCATCGTCTTCGCCAACGAAAAGGGCGGGACGGGCAAGTCGACGACGGCGGTCCACACCGCGATCGCACTGGCTGCTTCGGGCCACCGCGTCGGAGCGCTCGATCTCGACAACCGGCAGCGCACCATGACCCGCTATCTCGAGAACCGCGACGCGACCATGCGCCGGCTCGAAGCCGAGCTTCCGCAGGCGATCTACGAGGTGCTCGAGGACCACAGCGAGGCCGGCCTGGATGCATCGATCGGGCGGCTTTCCGAACAGGCGGATGTTGTCGTCGTGGATACGCCGGGGCGCGACGACCCCGTCGCCAAGGCGGCGATCCTCAAGGCGGACACGCTCGTGACGCCGATGAACGACAGTTTCGTCGACCTCGACCTGATCGGCCAGGTGCACCCGGAGAATTACAAGATCACAAGACCGAGCTTCTATGCCGAGTTGATCTGGAACAGCCGCACCCAGCGGGCGAAGCAGACCGGCAAGAGCGTCGACTGGGTGGTTCTGAGGAACCGCCTGCAGCATATCGAATCGCACAATCTGAAGCGCGTCGGGGCCGCGCTCGACGAGCTCGCCCGGCGCGTCGGCTTCCGGGTCATTCCGGGCCTGGGCGAGCGGGTGATTTATCGCGAGTTGTTCCCCAAGGGCCTCACCTTGCTCGACCTGCCGCAGCTCGGCGAGGTTGGAATCGGCCACATCACCGCGCGTCAGGAGCTCCGCGAGATGATCGCCGGGCTCGGCATTCCGGGGCAGGAAGAGCTCAAGCTCGCCGCGGCGGGTTGAACCAATCCGCGCTCGCTGCGTAAGGCAGCGGCATGACCCACCAATTCAATCGCACCGTCCTTCGCGAATATGACATCCGCGGGATCGTCGGCGATACGCTCACCGAAGCCGACGCTTATGCGCTCGGCCGCACCTTCGCAGCCAAGGCCCGCGACGACGGGGCCCGGCGGATCGCCGTCGGACGCGACGGGCGGACCCATTCGCCGATGCTCCAGGCAGCGCTGATCCGTGGGCTGACCGAGGGCGGAATCGACGTGATGCAGATCGGCATGGGCCCCTCCCCCATGCTCTATTTCGCGACCCACTATCTCGACGTCGACGGCGGGGTGCAGGTCACCGGGAGCCACAATCCCGCCGACTACAACGGCTTCAAGTTGCTCCTCAAAGGCCGATCCGTGTTCGGAGCCGAAATTCAGGAGCTGGGAGAGCGCGCGGCGCGTGGCGAATGGAGCGAGGGGGACGGGAGAGTTGAGGAAGTCGACATCCGTGAGGCCTATGCGGACCGGCTGCTCGAAGGCTTTTCGGGCAAGCCGTATCGAATCGGCTGGGACGCCGGCAATGGCGCCGCCGGCCCGCTGCTGGACATGCTGGTCGAGCGCCTACCCGGTCAGCATCACGTCATTTTCAGCGAGGTCGACGGGCGCTTCCCGAACCATCACCCCGATCCGACGGTCGAGAAGAATCTCGAAGACCTGAAGACGCTGGTCGAGCGCGAGCAGCTCGACTTCGGGATCGCGTTCGACGGCGACGGCGATCGAATCGGCGCTGTGGATGGCAAGGGCCGCGTGATCTGGGGCGACCAGCTCCTCGCGATCCTCGCAGTCCCGGTTCTCAATGAGCAGCCCGGAGCCACGATCATCGCGGACGTGAAGGCAAGCCAGACCTTGTTCGACCGCATCGCCGAGCTCGGGGGCAATCCCTTGATGTGGAAGACCGGCCACAGCCTGATCAAGTCGAAGATGAAGGAGACCGGAGCGCCGCTGGCCGGCGAGATGAGCGGCCACATCTTCTTCAAGCACCGCTGGTACGGCTTCGACGACGCGCTCTACGCGGCGGTGCGGTTGATCGAGGCCGTATCGCAAAGCGGCCGGAGCCTGACGGAATTGAAGGACGCGATGCCGAATGCGGTTGCGACGCCGGAACTTCGCTTCCAGGTCGACGAAGCCCGCAAGTTCGCCGTCATCGACGAGGTCCGCGAGCGGCTTTCGGCTGACGGCGCCAAGGTGGACGCCACCGACGGCGTTCGAGTCAGCACGTCTGAGGGATGGTGGCTGCTTCGCGCCTCAAACACGCAGGACGTGCTCGTCGCGCGCGCCGAGGCGAAGGACGAGGCCGGCATCGCCGGTCTGATGGAGCAGATCGACCGGCAGCTGGCACAGTCGGGCATCGAACGGCTCGAGGCGGCCCACTAGTCGCCTCCGCGAAGGCTCCGCTGTCCAAGGATGATCGCGCCGACAACGCACGCGCTGAACAGCGCGCCTTCGAGGCAGCTGGTCACGAGCCGCGTGAGCGGGCCGAAGCCCGTCTCTCCAAACAGCGCGCTGATCTGATCGAGGCGAAGACGCGAATCGGGGAAGGCGCGCGCGAGCAGGTCGAGGCTCCCCGCCATCAGGCGTCCGCCGAGCAGCGCAATGACCGCCCCCGCCGCGCCGCCGATCAGCGCGGCGGCGGCCATGCTGCGGCGCAGGCGCGCGGTCCCGCTTCGAACGCCGAGCCATGCGGCAAGCCCGGCGCCGCAGCCGAGCACGAGTCCTTCGAATGCGCCGGTGATCCCCGCCGGCGAGTGCCCGAACAATAAGCTGAAAGCATCGAGGCCGAGCAGCTTCACCGCGGCCCCGACGATGAGGCCGCCGGCTCCGCCACCCACGACCCGGCCCCACCAGCTGTCCGGAATGAGGCGGTCGCCGATGCAAATCCCGAAACTCACGGCCGCCCCGCCGAGCAGGGCAATGGCAATCGTCACGCACAGGATCACGAGCAGCTCGGACAGGCCGCCGACGCCGCCTTGCGCCGGAGCCGAGGCCGCCGCGAATCCATAGATCAGGCCGCCGATCAGCCCAGCAATGCCGCCGCCGATCGTACCCGCTGCTCCGAGCAGCATGACGTCGCGCCATGACGAGGCGGATGCTGGCGGAATAGTCGCCACGGCGTCGCCCACCGCGGCGATGAAGCGGTAGCCGTGCTTGGGCACGGTCTCGATGAAGCGCGGACGTGCGGCTTCATCGCCCAGCTGCCGGCGAAGGGTCTTGATGCATTGGGTAAGCGCTTCGTCGGTTACCGGGACGCCGCGCCACACCTCGTCGAGAAAGCGCTGCTTGGAGATCAGCTTGCCCCGTTCGCTGACGAGGAGCGCGAGCGCATCGAGATAGCGGCTGTTCAGATCGACCGGGGCGCCGTCGCGCATCAGCTGGCGGTCCGCAGCGTCAAGCTCGAATCGGTCGAAGCAGAAACGGCCGGACGTCACTTTTCAGGAAAACCTCAGGACTTGCTCATGCCGCTCACCGGCACCGGCGCCAATGTGAAGCCGCAAACATCACCGGAGGCAAGTATGAGCGAGGTCGTGGCTAAGCAGATTGCGAGTCCGTGGCGAATCATCGGCTGGGGTACCGCCGTGGCCCTGTTGGCCGCACCATTCGTCGCGATGAAGCTGCACGCGGAGGGCGTGGACTGGTCGGTCGGCGACTTCATCATCGCAGGAGCCATCTTCGCGATCGTCGGCGGCCTGCTGGAACTCGCCGTGTGGAAGATCAGGAGCGGCTGGTACCGGGCAGGCGTCGGCGTGGCGCTGCTCGGCTATCTGCTCGTCGTCTGGAGCAATCTCGCGGTCGGTATCGTCGGGAGCGAGCATAATCTCGACAATCAGCTGTTCTTCCTGGCGCTGCTGATCGGCATTGCCGGCGCGTGCGTAGCGCGCTTCCGGGCGAAGGGAATGTCGTACGCAATGCTCGCGGCTGCGGCCTCGCTCGTCGTCGCCTTCGCGATCGCGTCGCTCGGATCGACCGACGAACCCTTCGTAAAGCACGGCGTCGAGTTCGCTGGGACGAGCATCTTTGCCGCCATCCTGCTCGGCTCGGCGTGGCTGTTCCGCCGCGCCGCCGCCGGTCATTCGTCCTCGTCCTCGTAGCCGACAAGGTTCAGCTCGCAGGCCTTGATCTGGTGAGTCGTGCACCAGTGCTTGAGGGCTTCCTCGCGGCCGTGGGTGATCCACACTTCGGTCGGTTCGAGCTCGCGAATGGTCGTCGTCAGCTCGTCCCAATCGGCATGGTCGGAGATGACCAGCGGGAGCTCGACGTTGCGCTGCCGCGCCCGCTGCCGGATCCGCATCCAGCCCGAAGCCATGGCGGTGACCGGGTCCGGAAGCCGCCGCGACCAGCGGTCATTCAGCGCGCCGGGCGGGCAGATCACGATATGGCCGGCCATCTCCTGCTTGGTCGCGCCCCCCGTGTGTCGAAGCTGACCGAGCTTCACGCCGAAGCTTTCGTAGAGCTGGTTCAGCCGCTCGATCGCGCCGTGAAAATAAATCGGGTCGTGGTGCCCGCGGTCGCGAAGCTCGCAGATGATCCGCTGCGCCTTGCCCAAAGCATAGGCCCCGACGAGCACGCAGCGGCTCGGATCGGCGTGGAGCCGATCGAGCAGGCGGTCGATCTCGCTTCCGGTCTCGGGATGACGGAACACGGGCAGCCCGAACGTCGCCTCGGTGATGAAGATGTCGCACGGGACCGGCACGAAACAGGCGCAGGTCGGGTCCGGCCGGCGCTTGTAGTCGCCCGAGACCACCACCTTCTCGCCCTTGTGCTCGAGAACGATCTGGGCGCTCCCAAGAACGTGCCCCGCGGGAACGAAACTCACGCCCACGTCTCCGACGCGCAGATGTTCACCGTATGCAATCGGCTGGCCGTGTTGCGGCCCGTAGCGGCATTCCATGATCGCCAGCGTCTCCGCAGTCGCCAGCACCGCCTCGTGGCCACCGCGCGCATGGTCCGAATGGCCGTGCGTGATCAGCGCCTTCGCCTTGGGCTCCGTCGGGTCGATCCATGCGTCGGCCGGCCGAACGTAAATCCCATCGGGGTGGGACTCGATCCAGGAACCCAATCGCGCCATTGAGAGCTATATAGGGTGAGAGACCCGGGAGTTCCTTCACAAACCGGGCGGGAGGAAGACATGGGACACGCCAACGCCTGGGTGATGGACATCATCCTTCCTGCGATCCTGCTCATCGTGCTGATCTGGCTGGTGATCAGGGTGCGCTCCAACCGTCGCACGCCGCCGAAAAGCGAGACCCGCGAGGGCACGCGCGAGCTCTACGCCGAGGAAGAAGAGCGGCGGCGCGAGGGGACCGACAAGCTCTGACCAGCCTTCCGCCAGTCGTCGAGCGCTGGTTTGAATGCAAGGGCTGGCGCCCGCGGCGCCACCAGCTCGAAATGCTCGAGCTTGCGCGGCGCGGACGAAGCGCCCTGCTGGTCGCCGCGACCGGCGCTGGCAAGACTTTGACGGGCTTCCTGCCGACCATCTGCGAACTGGCCGAAAGCCCCGCCGAAGGCCTGCACACGCTCTATGTCTCGCCGTTGAAGGCGCTCGCCGTCGACGTTCAGCGCAACCTCATTGGCCCGATCGAGGAGATGGGGCTTCCGATCCGGGTCGAGACCCGCACCGGCGACACCCCATCGGACCGTAAGGCGCGGCAGCGGGCGAGGCCGCCGCAGGTCCTCCTGACCACACCCGAATCGCTCAGCCTGCTGTTCAGCTACCCCGATTCGCCGCAGATGTTCGAAGGATTGAAGACCATCGTCGTCGACGAGCTCCACGGCTTCGCGAAGGAGAAGCGCGGCGACCTCCTGTCGCTGTCGATGGCCCGGCTGCAGAAGCTCGCGCCCGGCCTCCGCCGCGTCGGGCTGTCGGCGACGATCAGCGATCCCGACGCCTATCGATCGTGGCTCGCTCCCGATGCCGACATGGAGCTGATCGACCTCGTCATTGGCGATCCCGGCGCGGAGCCCGACCTTTCGATCCTCATCCCCGAGAACAAGATCCCGTGGGGCGGCCATTCGGGCTATCACGCCATCGCCGACGTGATGCGGCTGATCGAGCAACACAGGACGACGCTCGTCTTCTGCAACACGCGCGGACTGGCGGAGCTCACGTTCCAGAAGCTGTGGGACGTGAACGAGCAGGGGTTGCCGATCGGAATCCACCACGGCAGCCTGGCGGTCGAGGCGCGGCGGAAGGTCGAGGCCGCGATGGCCGCCGGCAAGCTGCGCGGGCTAGTCGCCACCGCGAGCCTCGACCTCGGCATCGACTGGGGCGACGTCGACCTCGTCGTCCAGATGGGCGCACCCAAGGGTTCATCGCGTCTGCTGCAGCGGATCGGCCGCGCCAATCACCGGCTCGACGAGCCGAGCGAAGGGATCATCGTGCCCGGCAACCGCTTCGAATATCTCGAAGCGCGCGCGGCGCTCGACGCAATCGATGACGGCGAGCTCGACCCGGAGGTGTTCCGTCCCGGCGCGCTCGACGTCCTCGCCCAGCACATCCTCGCCATGGCGGTCGCCGCGCCGTTCCAGCAGGAGCAGCTGCTCGCCGAAATCCGCTCCGCCGCGCCTTACGCCGGCCTCAAGCAGGAGACGTTCGAGGAGATCCTCAACTTCATCGCCACCGGCGGTTACGCGCTCAAGGCCTACGACCGCTTCCGCCGGCTCGTGCCGGAGGACGGCGGCATGTGGCGGATTACCCGGCCGGCCATTGCCCAGCAGCACCGGCTCAACGCCGGAGTCATCGTCGAGCAGCCGCTCCTCACCGTCCGCTTCCGCAATGGGCGGAAGCTGGGCACGGTCGAGGAAGGTTTTGCCTCCGCGCTTGCGCCGGGCGACCGCTTTTTCTTCGCCGGTCTCAGCCTCGAGGTGGAGCAGTTCAAGGACAGCGACATCGTCGTCCACGCCTCGTCGAAGCGGGGGCAGATCGTGACCTACGGCGGCCAGCGCATGTCGATGTCGACCCACCTCGCCAACCGGGTCCGCAACATGCTCGCCGACCGCAACGACTGGAGCCGCTTCCCCGACGACGTGCGCGAATGGCTGGAGGTCCAGTCGGAGCGCTCACTCCTCCCGGAGCCGCACCAGCTGCTGGTCGAGACCTTCCCGCATGAAGGCCAGCATTTCATGGTCGCCTACAGCTTCGAGGGTTGGAACGCGCACCAGTCATTGGGAATGCTGCTGACGAAGCGGATGGAGAAGGCGGGGCTCAAGCCGCTCGGCTTCGTCGCCAACGATTATGCGCTCGCCTGCTATGCGCTCGAGCCGATCACCGATCCGAAGGCGCTGTTCTCGGCGGATATCCTCGAGCAGGAGTTCGTCGACTGGGTCGAAAGCTCATATTTATTGAAGACCGCATTTCGCGAAGTGGCGGTGATCGGCGGCCTCGTCGAGCGCCATCATCCGGGCAAGAGGAAGTCGGGACGGCAGGTCAGCTTCTCGACCGACCTGATTTACGACGTGCTCCGGCGCTACGAGCCGCAGCATTTGCTGTTGCGTGCTGCGTGGGAGGATGCACGGCGGCGGATGACCGAGCTTGGGCGCCTGGTGCGCCTGGTCGACCGCGCCTCGGCGACGATGCTCCACGTCGACACGGGCCGGATCACGCCGATGGCGGTGCCGCTCATGGTGATCGTCGGGCGAGAGGCGCTTCCGCCAGGAGCGGAGGCAGACGAAGCGCTGCTGACCCAGGCCGAAGCGCTCGCCGAGGCGGCCATGAGCGCGTGAATTCTTGTTCATTGCCGGTTGTGCCGACTTCTGCGACTCCTTGGCCATGCGCTTCCTGCCTGTCCTGCTTCTCCCGCTCTTCTTGGGCGGCTGCATCGTCGGGACCGTCGCCAAGACGGCCGTCGACGTCGCCACCATTCCGGTCAAGGTCGCTTCGGCGGGCGTCAACGCCGTGCTGCCGAACCAGAAAAAGGAGGACGAGAAGCGCGGACGCGAGGCGCGCAAGCAGGACGAGGAGCGCGGCAAGCAGATCCGGCTGGCGATGGAGCGCTGCCGGAAGGGCCAGCCGCTCCCGGGCGACAATTGCACGGCGCCGCAACCCCGCTAGTGCGGGACGATGCGCTATTTCCTGGACACGGAATATAATGGAGTCGGAGGCGCGCTGCTAAGCCTCGCACTGGTCCCGGACGATGGTGATGAGCTCTATCTGACGTTCGCCACGTCGGACCCCCTCCTCAAATGGGTCGAGCGGCATGTGGCGCCCTATCTCGATTCGGTGCCGGAGCAGCTTTCCTGTCCCAGGCTGTCGCGAAAGGACGCGGCGCACGAGCTCGAACGCTATCTGCGCCACGATGAAGAGCCCCTGATTGTCGCCGACTGGCCGGAGGACATCGCCCAGCTGTGCAACCTGATGATCACCGGTCCCGGCGACATGATCGAGGTGCGTCACGCCACCTTCCGGCTGGTGCCGCTGAGCAATTTCAGCACCGCGGCGAACAGCAAGGTGCCGCACAACGCGCTCCACGACGCACGCGCGCTCCGCGACCATATCGTCGGAATGGAGTGATTATTCGGCGGCGGTCCTGATTGGCGCATCGGCGGCGTTGCGCTCGATCCAGGTCAGGTCGCCGACCTTGAGCTCGCGCCCGTCATGCGCCTGGACGCACATCTTGCGGACCGGCCTTCCGTCCCGGCGGTCGGCGAGGACGATGTCCATCTTGCCGTAGCCCCACTCCTCGCCCCACTGCCGAAGCGCGAGGATCACCGGAAGGAGGCCTTCGCCCTTCGGGCTGAGCGAATAGATTACGCGCCTCTTGTCGGCGGGATCGGACGAGCGGTTGAGGATTCCGCCCGCGACCATCTTCGACAAGCGGTCGGAAAGGATGTTGCGCGCGATCCCCAGGCCAGCCTGGAACTCCTCGAAATGGTGCAGGTCGTTGAATGCGCCGCGCAGAATCAGGAACGCCCATTTCTCGCCGATCAGCTCGACCGCACCGGGAATCGGGCAGGACAATGCCGCTTCCTTGAACCGGTTGATATCCGACGTGAGCGTGTCTGCCGGCATCCGCAGCTGTATCTCCCCTGTCGAATCTCATCAAAGCACACAACAGTTCCAAAAAATAGTTGCAACGCGCAACCCGGCGCCTTCCGGGCAGCTTCCTTTCTTTCACTTGCACAATTGCGCTCGCTCCTCCCATCTTAGGGACGTGCTGCGCCAGTATGAATTGGTCGAGAAAGTCCGCTCCTACGACCCCGATGCGGACGAGGGGCTGATCAACCGCGCCTACGTCTTCTCGATGAAGGCGCACGGCGATCAGCAACGCGCCTCGGGCGACCCCTATTTCAGCCACCCGATCGAGGTCGCGGGGATCCTCACCGACCTGAAGCTCGATGACCAGACGATCGCGACCGCCATCCTTCACGACACGATCGAGGATACGCTCGCCACGCCGCAAGAGATTGAGAAGCTGTTCGGCAAGGACGTGGCGCGGCTGGTCGACGGAGTCACCAAACTCAGCAAGATCGAGGCTCAGTCGGAAAGCGAGCGCGCGGCCGAGAATCTGCGCAAGTTCCTGCTCGCGCTCAGCGACGACATTCGCGTGCTTCTCGTCAAGCTCGCCGACCGGCTCCACAACATGCGGACGCTCCACCACATCCCGTCCGAGGACAAGCGCCGTCGGATCGCTCGCGAGACGATGGATATCTATGCGCCGCTCGCCGAGCGCATCGGCATGTACGAGATGATGACAGAGATGCAGACTCTGGCGTTCCGCGAGCTCGAGCCGGACGCCTACGCCTCGATCATGCGGCGGTTGAAGCAGCTGACCGAATCCGGCGGCGACCTGGTCAACCGGATCGGTCTGGGGCTTCAGCTCTATCTCGCCGACAATGGCCTCGAAGCGGAGGTCACCGGGCGGCAGAAGCACCCCTTTTCGATCTGGAAGAAGATGGCCGAGCGGCACATCAGCTTCGAGCAATTGTCGGACGTGATGGCGTTCCGGATCATCGTCGACGACGTTACGGATTGCTACCGCGCGCTGGGCCTGATCCACCGCCGCTGGCCGATGGTCCCCGGCCGCTTCAAGGATTATATCTCGACGCCCAAGCGCAACGGCTATCGCTCGCTGCACACGTCCGTCATCCACGATTCGAAGATGCGGATCGAAATCCAGATCCGCGGTCGCGAGATGCACGAGCAGGCCGAGCGCGGACTCGCCGCTCACTGGGCCTACAAGGAAGGCAAGCCCAAGGGCGAAATGAACATCCCGTGGGTCGACGACCTCGTCGAAATCCTCGACCATGCCGAAAGCCCGGAGGAGCTCCTCGAGCACACCCGGATGGCGATGTACCAGGATCGCATCTTCGCTTTCACGCCGAAGGGTGAGCTCATCCAGCTGCCCAAGGGCGCGACCCCGGTCGATTTCGCTTATGCCGTCCACACCGATCTCGGCGACCGGACGGTTGGCGCGAAAGTTAACGGCCGGGTCGTTCCGCTGCGCACGATGCTGGAGAATGGCGACCAGGTCGAAATCCTCGCGTCCGAAGCCCAGCACCCGCAGCCGTCATGGCTTCGCTTCGTCGCCACCGGCAAGGCGCGCGCCGGCGTCCGTCGCTTCGTCCGCCACAAGGAACGCGAGGAGACGGTCGAGCTGGGGCGGAAGATCTACGACGAGATCGTCGCGCGGCTCCCCGCGGAGCTCGACAAGGACGCCCTCAAGCGCGCCTTGAAGAAGCTCAAGATCGAGAATGCCGACGAGCTGATGATCGCGATCGCGCGCAAGCGGGTCAGCGACGAGGCGCTGATGGAAGCGCTCATGCCAGGCTCGGCCGGCGGCGACGTCGCACCGCGCCCCCTCGGGCAGCGCAAGGCGATCTCGATCAAGGGCCTGACTCCCGGGGTCGCTTACCATCTCGCCCAATGTTGCCATCCGATCCCCGGCGACCGGATCGTCGGCTTGAGGCGCGAGGACGAGGAGATCGAGGTTCATGTGATCGGCTGCGACACGCTCGCGAGCGGGATAGACGCCGACTGGCTCGACCTAGCCTGGGGCGAAGGCTCGGACGGCGGGGCCGCGCGCCTCGCGGTCATCCTGCGCGACATTCCCGGGGCGCTCGGCACCATGTCGGGCATCCTCGGCGCCAAGCACGCCAACATCATCAACCTTCAGCTCGTCCACCGCGACGGCAGTTTTCAGACCTTCCACCTCGATATCGAGGTGCACGACCTCGCCCACCTCCACGCGATCATCGCGTCCCTGCGGGAAGCCGATCCGGTTTCCAGCGTCGAGCGGATCTAGACCCGCGCCGACTCCCGGTGCTGCCGCGACTGGGCGTCGCCGGCGGCCAGTACGGCAAGCATCACCAGGTCCGACGCGCTGGCCGTCATCGGCGCGATCTGCACCGGACGCTCGAGGCCGAGGATGTAGGGGCCAAGCACGCTTTCGCCGCCGAGCTCGCGAAGCAACTTCGCCGAAAGGCTCGCCGACTGAAGGCCTGGCATCACCAGGATGTTGGCTGGGCCGGAAAGCCGCGTGAACGGATAGTAGCGCCGCTGCATGTCGTAATTGAGCGCGACGTCGGGGGCCATCTCGCCCTCATATTCGAAGTCGACATGGAACCCGTCGAGCAGCTTCACCGCCTCGCGCAGCCCCTCGATGTGCATCCCCGCCGGATTGCCGAAGGTGGTGTAGCTGATGAAGGCGACGCGCGGTTCGAGACCCATGCGGCGGGCGAAGGACGAGGCGCGCATCGCGATCGCTGCATATTGCTCCGGCGTCGGCCGCTCGGTCACCGCGGTGTCTGCGATGAGCACGGTGTGGCTCCGGCTGACGATGACGTTGATCCCGAACGGAGTCGCTCCGGGCTCGTCGTCGATGACGGTGCGCACCTGTCGGAGCGACTGGCTGAACGGCCGAGTCGTGCCGGTGATCATCGCGTCCGCCTCGCCGAGCGAGAGCATCGCCGCGGCGAAATAATTGCGGTCCTGGTTGACCATACGCTCGATCTCGCGGCGGAGCATGCCGTGGCGCTGGTGCCTGGTGTAAATATAGTCGACGGCGCGGCCGACCAGAGGCGAGTTGCGGCTGTTGAGCACCTCGTAATCGCGGGGATTGTCGACGCCCATTTCCTTGAGCAGCTCGTACACCTCCTCGCGGCCGACCAATACCGGCGTTCCGTAGCCAGCCTCCTTGAAGGCAATCGCCGCGCGCAGAACGTTCGGCTCCTCGCCCTCGGCGAACAGGACGCGCTTGGGGTTCTGGCGCGCATTCTCGTAGGCGAGGCTCATCACCGACACGGTCGGATTCAGGCGCGCCCGCAGTTCCTCCCGATACGCTTCCATATTGGCGATCGGCTTCTGCGCGACTCCGCTCTGCACCGCGGCCTCCGCCACCGCCGATGCGACCACCTCCATCAGCCGCGGATCGAACGGCGCGGGGATGATATAATCCCGCCCGAAGCTCTGCGAACGGCCGCCGTAGGCCGCGGCCACCTCTTCGGGCACCGGTTCGCGCGCAAGTTCGGCCAGCGCTTCGGCGGCGGCGATCTTCATCGCGTCGTTGATCGCCGTCGCCCGGACATCGAGCGCGCCGCGGAAGATGAACGGGAAGCCGAGAACGTTATTCACCTGGTTGGGGAAGTCCGACCGCCCGGTGGCGATGATCGCGTCCGGGCGGACGTCGGTCGCGTCCGGCGGCCAAATCTCGGGATCGGGGTTGGCCATGGCGAAGATGATCGGTTCCTTCGCCATGGTCTTGACCATCTCCGGCTTGAGCGCGCCGGCAGCGGAGAGCCCGAGGAACACGTCCGCGCCGACCAGCGCCTCGGCGAGCGTCTTCTTGTCCGTCTCGACAGCATGGGCCGATTTCCACTGGTCGAGGTTGGTCCGGTCCTTCGACAGCACGCCCTTGCGGTCGCACATGATCACATGATCGCCCTTGACCCCCATCGCCTTGATCAGCTCGGTGCAGGCGATCGCCGCCGCACCGGCGCCGTTCACGACGACTTTGATGTCGGCGAGCTTGCGGTTGGTCAGAAGGCACGCGTTGATCAGCCCCGCGGCGGTGATGATCGCGGTGCCATGCTGGTCGTCGTGGAAGACGGGAATGTTCATTCGCTCGCGCAGCGTCTGCTCGATGATGAAGCAGTCGGGAGCGGCGATGTCTTCGAGGTTGATCCCGCCGAAGCTCGGCTCCAGCAGCTCGACGCAATCGATGAAGCGCTGCGCATCTTCGGTCTTCACCTCGATGTCGATCGCATCGACGTCCGCGAAGCGTTTGAACAGCACGGCCTTGCCTTCCATCACCGGCTTGGCCGCGAGTGCGCCCAAATTGCCGAGGCCGAGGATCGCCGTCCCGTTGGAAATGACCGCGACCAGATTGCCCTTGTCCGTATAATCGTAGGCACAGGTCGGATTGTCGGCGATCGCGCGCACGGGGACCGCTACCCCGGGCGAATAGGCAAGGCTCAGGTCACGCTGCGTCGCCATCGGCTTGGACGCGATGATCTCGAGCTTCCCCGGCCGCCCCTGCGAATGGAAGTCGAGCGCTTCGGCTTCGGTATATTTGACGTTGGATTCCGACATGGAGGCGCGCCTTAGTCCATTTCGCGCTTCTCGCGAAACCGCTACGCTCCCGATCATGGCCCGAAGCGACGCTCCGACCCCGATGATGGCGCAATATCGGCGCCTCAAGGAAGAAGCGGGCGACGCTTTGCTCTTCTACCGGATGGGCGATTTCTTCGAATTGTTCTTCGACGACGCCAAGGCCGCGTCGGCGTCGCTCGACATCGCGCTGACAAAGCGCGGCGAGGACGGCGGCGAGCCGATCCCGATGTGCGGCGTACCGGTCCATTCGGCCGAGGCTTATCTCGCGCGGCTGATCAAGGCGGGCCACAGGGTCGCGATCGCCGAGCAGACCGAGAGTCCCGCCGAAGCGCGCAAGGCACGCGGGAGCAAGACACTAGTCGAGCGCGCGATAGTCCGCCTGGTCACGCCCGGCACGCTGACCGAGGAAACGCTTCTCGAATCCTCATCCGCAAACTGGCTGGCGGCGATCGGCCGCGCGGGCGACGAATGGGCCGTCGCCGCCGCCGATATTTCCACCGGCCGCTTCGAGCTTGTGAGCTGCGGCCCGGGCGAACTGGCCGCCGAACTTGCGCGGCTCGCACCCGCCGAGACGATAGCCGACTCATCGGTTCCCGGCGTGCGCACGTCCGCCGGGAAGGGCGGTTTCGACAGCGTCGCCGGCGAACGCGCGCTCAAGACAAGGTTCGGTCTTTCGACGCTGGACGGCCTCGGCTCGCCATCGCGCGCGGAGCTTGCCGCCGCGGGCGGGCTCCTCGCTTACCTCGAGGCGACCCAGAAGGGCGCGGGGATCCTGCTCGATGCGCCGCGGCGGATCAGCCGGACGGCACACATGGGAATTGACGCGGCGACCCGCGACAGCCTGGAACTTACCCGGTCGGTCGGCGGCCCGGCCGAAGGAAGCCTGGTGGCGGAAATCGACCGTTGCCAGACCGCCGCTGGGCGTCGCCTCCTGTGCGAGGACATTGCCGCGCCGCTGACCGACCGGGCCGCCATCGAACGGCGGCTCGCGCTGGTCGCCTGGTTGCACGAAGCTGCGCTGCGTCGCGAGCCGGTCCGGACGTCGCTGAAGCAACTGCCCGACGTGTCGCGAGCGCTTGCACGCCTGTCGGCGGGGCGAGGCAGCCCACGCGACCTGGCTTTGCTTCGCGACGGGCTCGCGGGAGCGACGGAGCTTCGCGGCGAGCTGGAGATGGAGCCCGACCGGCCGCGGCTCCTCGACGATCTCCTCCCGCGCCTCGGCGGTCACGGAGCGCTCGTCGACCGGTTTCGGGCAGCGCTGGTCGAATCGCCGCCGATCGACGCCTCGAAGGGCGGTTATATTGCCGAAGGCTATGATGCGGCGCTCGATGCCTTGCGCGATGCCGCCTCCAACGGCCGCCGGGCGATTGCGGCGCTCGAGGCGCGCTATCGCGATTCCACCGGGATCGCCTCGCTCAAGATCAGGCACAATGCCGTGCTCGGCTATCATGTCGAAGTGTCGGCGAAGCACGCCGACCGGCTGATGGCGCCGGACAGCGGCTTCACCCATCGCCAGACCCTTGCCGGCGTGGTCCGCTTTAACTCGCCCGAGCTCCACGACGAGGCGAGCCGGGTAATCGAGGCGGGCGCGCACGCGCTCGCCGCCGAAGCCGCGCACGCCGAGGAGCTCACGAAGCTCGCCGTCGCCGCTGCGCCACAGATCACGGCAACAGCCGACGCGATCGCGCGCATCGATGTCGCGGCATCGCACGCGCATCGCGCGGCAGAGAGTGGCTGGGCCGCCCCACAGCTCACCGACGAGGCTTGTCTGGAGATCGAAGGCGGTCGACACCCGGTCGTCGAAAGTGCGCTCCGGCAAGCCGGTGAGCGGTTCGTGGCGAACGATCTGTCGATGGGCCGCAACGATCGGCTGTGGCTGATCACCGGGCCGAACATGGGGGGCAAGTCGACCTTTCTTCGCCAGGCGGCGTTGATCGCGGTCCTGGCGCAGGCCGGGTCGTTCGTTCCAGCGACGCGCGCGAAGGTCGGGATCGTCGACCGCCTTTTCAGCCGCGTGGGCGCATCGGACAATCTCGCGCGGGGGCGCTCCACTTTCATGGTCGAGATGGTCGAAACCGCCGCGATCCTCGCTCAGGCGACTCGCCAGAGCCTCGTTGTCCTCGACGAGATCGGACGCGGCACATCAACCTATGACGGACTGGCGATCGCCTGGGCGGTGGTCGAAGCGATGCACGACCAGGTAAAGTGCCGGACTCTGTTCGCGACCCATTATCACGAGCTGACCCGCCTCGCCGGAAGGCTCGACTCGCTCTCGCTCCACCACGTCCGGGCGCGCGAATGGAAGAGTGACCTGGTCCTGCTCCACGAGGTCGCCGACGGCGCAGCGGACCGAAGCTATGGCATTGCGGTCGCCAAGCTCGCCGGACTTCCGCCGGCAGTAGTGGGCCGCGCTCGATCGGTGCTCGCGAAACTCGAGGCAGGGCGCGACGCGACGGGTGGAATCGCCGCGGGGCTCGACGACCTGCCGCTCTTCGCCGTTTCCGCGGCGCCCGAGCATGAGGCCGATCCGCTGGTCGCTGCGCTCGCCGAGATCGAACCCGACAGCCTGACTCCGCGCGAGGCCCTCGAGCACCTATATCGCCTCAAGAGATTGGCTTCAGAGTAGTGCGATGAGCTTCCTCGAGATCGACAACCGGCGCGCGATCATCGATCGCCGCGCTGTTGCCGACCAGCTTGGCGCGCTGAAATCGGGAAAGAAGCTCAATGGCGAAGCTTCGTCAGTCCTGCGCGACGCGCTGGCCACGGGGCGGAGGGAAATTGCGCGGCGGCTACGCGCGGAACCGGGCAACGGACGTGAGGCCGCTCGCGCGCACGCCTTTCTTCATGATCAAATCCTTCGGCTGATCTACGATCTGGTCTGCACGCGAATGGTCGATTGCCCGATCGATAATCTCGCGCTGATCGGCCTCGGCGGTACCGGCCGCGGCGAGATGGCGCCGTACAGCGATCTCGACCTCATGTTCCTGACCGAGAAACCGGCCACACCGGAGCAGGAAGGGGCCGCCGAAGCTGTCCTTCACCTGCTTTGGGACCTGAAGCTCAAGGTCGGCCATTCGATGCGCTCGACTGCCCAGCTGATTGCCCTGGCGAAGAAGGACATGACGATCCGAACCGCATTTCTCGAAGCCCGATGGCTGTGGGGCGACGAAAAATTGTTCGACGCCGCGATGCGCCGCTTCCGCAAGGAGGTGGTTTCCGGCACCGCCGCCGAATTCGTCGCGGCCAAGCTCGCCGAACGCGATGAGCGCCATGTGAAGATGGGCGACAGCCGCTACGTCGTCGAACCCAATGTGAAGGACGGAAAAGGGGGCCTTCGCGACCTCCAAACGCTCTACTGGATCGGCAAATATGTACATCGCGTCGAGAGGCCCGCAGACCTCGTCGGCGCGGGGCTACTCACCGCGGCCGAGTTCAGGCGGTTCGACCGCGCCGAGCGCTTCTTCTGGTCGGTCAGATGCCATTTGCACCTGCTCGCGGGACGCGCCGAGGAGCGGCTGAGCTTCGATTATCAGCGGCAAATCGCGGAAGTCATGAACTACGCCGACCGGCCCGGGAAATCGGCGGTCGAGCGCTTCATGCAATTCTATTTCCTGAACGCGAAGACGGTCGGCGATTTGACCGGCGTGTTCCTTGCGCAGCTCGACGAGCAGCTCGGCAAGAAGGGCTTCCGTTTCGCCCTTCCAACGATCCGCCGGAGGCCGAAGCGGCTCGGCGGATTCGTGCTCGACCGCGGCCGGGTTTCAATCCCTTCGGACGAATTCTTTCGCGCCGATCCGGTGCGCCTGCTCGAGCTGTTCGCCGTCGCAGCGCGGGAGCAGCTTGAGGTGCATCCTGCCGCGATGCGCGCAGCGACTCGCGACGCAGTACTGATCGATCGCTCGATCCGCGATAACCGCCAAGCGAATGCGCTTTTCATCGAGATCCTGACCTGCATCAACCGTCCCGAGACGGTGCTCAGATGGATGAATGAGGCCGGGGTGTTCGGCCGCTTCGTGCCCGACTTCGGTCGCGTCGTCGCACAGATGCAGTTCGACATGTACCACCATTATACCGTCGACGAGCATTCGATCCGGGCGATCGGGCTGCTTGCGGCAATCGAGCGCGGCGAGCTCAAGGAAGATCATCCGATCTCCACCGCGATCCTCCAGAAGCAGATCGCGTCGCGGCGCCCGCTCTATGTAGCCGTTCTGCTCCACGACATCGCGAAAGGACGCGGCGGCGACCACAGCGTCATCGGCGCCGAGATCGCGCTCAAGCTGTGCCCGCGGCTCGGGCTCGACCCGGCGGAGACAGAGACGGTGTCCTGGCTTGTACGCCACCACCTTCTGCTGTCATCGACGGCGTTCAAGCGCGACCTCGCCGATCCGAAGACGATCGAGGATTTCGCACGCCAGGTGCAAAGCCCGGAGCGATTGCGGCTGCTGCTCATCCTGACCGTTGTCGACATCCGCGCCGTCGGCCCGGGAATCTGGAACGAGTGGAAGCGCACGCTTTTGCGAACCTTGTTCGAGGCCGCGGAGGAGCGGCTCCGGCTCGGCTACAAGCAGAATGGCCGGAGCGAGATCGTCGAGGAGCGGCAAAAGGAGCTCGCCCGGGCGCTCGGATGGAAGGCGAGCGCGATCAGGGCCCACTCGAAGCGGCTGCCCGACAGCTACTGGCTTGCCGAGCCGCTCGCGTGGCAGGCCGCCAACGCGCGCCAGGTCGCGGAGGCCGAAGCGCGGATCGGCGAGGCCAGGCCGAATGTCGTCGTCGACGATGATTCGGAGAGCGGCGCCACGCGCGTCAGCATATTCACCCCCGACCGCGAAGGCCTGTTCTATCGAATCTGCGCCGGGCTCGCCTCCGCGGGCGCGAACATCATCGATGCGCGCATCCACACCACACGCGACGGGATGGCGCTCGACAACCTGCTTGTGCTCGACGGACAGGGGAAGCCGTACCACGACCGGCGACAGCGGAATCGGCTTGCGCGGGCAGTCGAGACCGCGCTGGCCAGTGCCGAACCGCCACCACTTCCGTCGGCGGAGCCGGCGAAGCGAACTGCCGCTTTCGACGTTGCGCCCTCAGCCGCCATTGCCGAGCGCGCCTCCACCCGCACCACGGTCGTCGAAGTGAATGCGCGCGACAGGCCAGCGCTGCTGGCGGCGCTCGCCGGGGCGATACACAGCCAGGGCCACACCATCCACTCGGCGCATATCGCGACCTACGGCGAACGCGCGGTCGACGTCTTCTACCTGACCGCGCCGTCGGGCACGAAGCTCAGCAGCGAGGAGATCGACGCGCTTCGCTCGCGGCTGCTGGACGCAGCACGGGAGCCTTCAACGGCAAAAGCGGCCTAGAGCGTCCCGCGTTCCGTCGGCGGCGGAGGCGGCGGGGGCGGCGGAGGCGGAGGCGGTGCCGGGGCCGCGACTGGCGGGGGCGGCGGCGGCGCGGGCGGCGGAACGTAAGGCGCTGCCGCCGGACGGCTCCAGCCGATCTTCGTCCGCAGCGTCAGCCCGAAGGTCCGCGGCTCGCCGAGGAACGCGCCGTAGAGCTGTGTCGACACCGGAATGAAGCCGGCCTCCACGGCGCGCGTGGTTCCGCTGCCCTGCAGCGGCGCGTCGAACGCGACCTGGAGGAAATTCTTGTTGAACAGATTCTGCGCCCAGAGCTCGATGCCCCAATTGTCGTCCGGCCCCTCAATGCCGATGCGCGCGTTCACAAGCGTGAACGCCGGCTGCGTCTTTTCGATGTCGAGGTCCGAACCGGTGTTGAACTGGCTCATGTAGCGGGCGTCGGCATAGAGCAGCGCGTGGAGGCCGGAACCGCCGATCGGCGGGGTCCACGCGAGGCTCGTCGTTGCGGTCCATTTCGGCGCGTTGGAAATCGGCCGCCCCGGCAGCTGGAACAGCGCGTTGGTGAGCGGCTTGCCGCCCGCGCCGACGAGGTTGTCGCGGTAGCGCGTATCGGCCATCACCAGCCCCGCGTTCCACGACACGTCGGGCAAGGGCCGGGTGAAAGCTTCGAGCTCGAAGCCCCTGCTGATCACGCCCGCTCCGAGACTCCCGGTGCAGGCACCGGTCGTCGGATCATTGTCCCGGTCGGCGCCGTTGAGACTCGTCCCGCAGCTGTTGATCGTCTCGACGACGAAGTTGAGGCCGTTGAAGGTGTTGAGCTGGAAATTGCGGAAGGCCTCGTGGAAGATCGCGAGGTTCAGATCGACGATCGGGCTGTGATATTTCGCGCCGAGTTCGAACGCGTCGTTAATCTCCGGCTTGAACATCAGGTCGCTGCCGGCCGAAGCCACCCTGCTGCACCCCGGTTGCGCCAGCGAGACGCAGATCGACCCCGTACCGGAGAAAGGTGACGGGACCGCACTGCTGCGGAACAGTGCCGAGCGATCGAGATTGTATCCGCCCGCCTTGTAACCGTGCGAATAGCTGACGTAGGTCAGGAGCCGATCGCTGGGCTTGTAGCTGAGCACCGCGGTTCCCGAGAGCTTGTTCTCCGAAAAGCTGTCGCTGAGTCCGAAGCTTCCGCCCGGAACGCTCGGGACGACGCACGGCAGGACGTCGAGCGCGGGAATGAACGCGGCGTAGAAGCTGCACAGGACATTGTTGTCCGCGAGCGACGCGTTCAGGCTCTTCCTCTCGTGCGTGTAGCGCGCGCCGAGCGTCAGCCTCAGCTGATCGGTGATCGACACGATGTTGTGGGTGAACATCGCGAAATTATTGGTCGTCTGCTTGAACAGGTCGTCGATCGTCGCGCCGTTCAGGCTGGCCGCCGGACCGCCCGACGCAAGCGAAAGATTGGTGAAGCCGCTGTTGGTGAACTGCGGCGCGGCGAACACTCCAAGGCGCGCGAAGGCGGCCAGGACCGGCTGCTGCTGAGCCGGCAGGAAGGGCAGGACCGCACCGGCCACGACCGGGTTGAAGCAGGTCGGCGAAGCGCCCGGCGCAAGCAGGCTCGCCGGCGCGCCGCCCTCGACGAAATTCGCGGCGACCAGGCAGTTCGCGAAAGCCGAATAATCGCTGCCGTAGGCGAGATTGTCCGCCATCGTCAGCTTCTCGTTCGAGTAATAGCCGCCGACGAGCCAGTCGAGCCGGTTGTCGAAGGCCTTGCCCTGAAGCCGAAGTTCCTGGCTGAAACTCTGGAACTTGTTGAAGGAGCCGCCGTCGCTGGCGCGGAACAGGATGTCGAGATTGTTGAAATCGGCGTCCTGCCCGCGGGTATATTTATTGTAGCGGTAGGCCGTGATCGAGGTCAGCTCGCCCCAGCCGAAATTGTTGACCAGCTGGCCCGAAACTCCCCAATCCGTGACATTCGAATCGAAGTTCCGCCCGGGCGTGATCGAGACGTCGCGCCGGAACGGACTGTCCTCAATGATTGCTCCCAGGCCGCGTTCGATCGCCGCGATCGTCGAGGGCTCCTCGGCAACGCCGCCTCCTCCGGTCGCGACGACGTCGTGGGCCGGGAGAAACGGTGCCGCACAGCATTCTTCGTTCTGCTTGGAATAGTCGCCGATCAGCCGGAACGAGAAATTGTCGTTGGGCTGGTACAGCGCCTGGCCGCGCAGAAGCCAGCGGTCGCGGTCGTTGACGCGCCGTCCCGAAATGACGTCCTTGAGGAAGCCGTCGCGCTTGTCCCACACGCCGTCGAGCCTCAGCGCAAGGACGTCGCTCACCGGCCCGGTGATGCTCGCCTGGAGGCGCCTGAAGCCGAAATTGCCGATGTCGACCTGACCGTCGACTTCGGGCGTGAAGCGCGGCTCGGCAGTGATGATCGAGATCAGTCCGGCCGAGGTGTTGCGGCCGAACAATGTGCCCTGAGGACCGCGCAAAATCTCGATCCGGTCGAGCGGGCCCAGGTCTGTCAATCCGATACCCGTGCGAGCGCGATAAACGCCGTCGATGAACAAGCCGACCGAACTTTCGAGGCCGGGATTGTCGCCGACGGTGCCGATGCCGCGAATTCGCGCGACTGCGGCGCCAGCTTCCGATGCGTCGGAGGAGACGAACAGCGACGGAGCCACCTGGTTGAGCTGGCGGATGTCGGTCGCGCCTGTATATTCCAGGTTCTTGGCGGTGACTGCGCTCACTGCCATCGGCACATCGGAGAGCGCCTGGTTGCGGCGCGTGGCGGTGATGACGATGGTGCCTTCGTTCACCGGCTGCTGAGCCTGGACCTGAGCCGTGGCGGCTTCGGTTGCGCCGGGCGTTGGCTGAGCTGCCTGCTTGTCGGTATCCGTCTTGGAATTTGCGGTCTTGGCAAATGCCGGAGTCGCCACCGCGAACAGCCCGGCTGACAACAGCCACGCGGACTTGCGCATCATCATCTTTCTCCCCCTCGGCCAGTCGGAGGAGGCTAACCCTGAACAGGAATCAAGGGAAGCGATTGCGGATGCGCAACGACGAGTTGCGATCCCGCTGCAGCAATTTGGCAACACGAGTGTAAGTAGCGCAGCCGCAACGCGCTATTTGGGGGCGAGCACCATCAGCATCTGGCGGCCTTCCATGCGCGGATGCGCTTCGACCTTGGCCATTTCGGCGGTCTGCTCCTGGACTCGGCGAAGGACCGCCATGCCGAGCTCGCCATGCGCCATCTCGCGGCCTCGGAAGCGCATCGTGACCTTCACCTTGTCGCCTTCCTCGAGGAACTCGAACACCTTCTTCATCTTGGTGTCGTAGTCGTGGTCGTCGATGTTCGGACGCATCTTGATCTCCTTGATCTCCTGCGTCTTCTGCTTCTTGCGCTGCTCGGCGGCCTTCTTCTGCGCCTCATATTTGTATCGGCCGATGTCGAGGAACTTGGCGACGGGCGGGTCCGCGTTGGGCGAGATCTCGACCAGGTCGAGTCCGACGCCTTGCGCCTGCTCGAACGCTTCGCGCGTATACATCACGCCCAGGTTTTCGCCGTTCTCATCGATCACCCGGACCTTCGGGGACTGGATGAACTCATTGTAGCGGGGGCCGCTCATCGGCGGCGGCGGCGCCATCGAACGGCGCGGATAGGGCGGCGGTATAGCAGCGTCTCCAATATTGTTGTTCGTCAACTCGGCGAGTTAGGCACTCGTTCCGCAGATGAAAAGTGCGCGCGAACAAATGTGAGTCTTTTTTGCCGCGACCTGTGGCGGAGTCGCGTCAGGCGCTCTAGGGGCCGCACCACTCAACGCGGCAAGTAAGGCGGTACGTTCAATGCGATCTGGCGCATTTCGCCGGCCGTGAGCGGCACCTTCGCCCTGAAAATTTCCCACGAGGGGCCCGGCGGCGGATTGTAGGACACCACCATGTCGGAGCCGAAGAAGACGCGTTTGACTCCCACGCCGCGAATTGCTGCTGCGATCCGTGCGCCGTCACTGGCCGAGGTCGTCGACGTGGCGACGGTGCTCTGGTCGAAAAGGAGGTTACGGACCCGCGGATCGTGCCGGTGGATTGCCGCCTCGAACACCTTCATCGCCGCTTCCGCATCGGTCGGGAACTCTCCCGACCCAGCCAGATGCGCCACCTGGACAACAACGTTCGGTGCGTAGGGAAGCAGCTTATCGATGAACAGCTGCGCGTCTTCGGCGCCATACGGACTGCCAGTGCGCGCATGGAGATGGACGACGATCGGCGCGTGCTTCGCATTCGCTTCGGCGAACAGGCGCTGCAGCCGGGCAACGTGCTGCGGATTTCGTAGCGTCACGCCTGAATTGGCGAAGTGCAGCTTCACACCGATCATTCCCGGCAGCTTGAGACAGCGGTCGATCTCGGCATAGGCGGCATCGCGCAGCGGGTTGACTCCGCAAAAGCCGACTAGACGTCCTTTGGATTGGACCATCTGCTGCGACGTCCAGTCGTTTTCCTGAGCCGTCAGCCGATCGCGGTCGGCCTCGGGGATTTTCTTGCGCTCGTCGCCGAAGGTGTAGCCCATCGACAGCACCACTCCGCGGGCAATGCCTGCCTGGTCGAGCATCTTGAGAAAGGCCGCCCCGTCCTGCGGCGCCAGGTTGAGCAGCTTCGCAAACTCGGGGCTGATCAGATGCTGGTGCGCCGCCACCAGCGGCAGCGGCATTCGACCGGAGGGCACAGGCGCCGCGGCCTCACCCGCCGCAGCCAGAACACCGAAGAGAGCCGCAACGCCAATATTCATGACAACCCTCGTGCTCGATTCTGCATTCCTAGTCGACCGGGCGAGTGCGTGTCTTGGACGAATCGAAAGTCAGCGCCAGGTGGATCAGGGGATAGGGCCTGCCCTGGTCGTCAGTGGGCGAGCGACCGACGATTCGGAATCCCCTCGACAGATAGAATGGGACCGCGTTGGTCGCCTGCTCGTTGGCATCGACCGTCAGATGTGTTGCCATCGATGCCGCATGGTCGACCAGCAGCGAGCCATAACCTTGTCCATGCACCGACGCCTCGACGAACAAGGCATCGATCCTGGCACCTTCCATGACGAGAAAGCCCATTGGCCGATCCAACTCATCGACCGCGAGCCAGAGGTCGGCGTTCGGCAAGAAGTGCCCCGCGACCAACTCGTCTATGGTCGCTCGATCCGCGGGCGAAAGGAATTGGTGCGTCGCGTCGACCGCGGAGCGCCAGATCTCGAGTGCGCGTGGCACATCGGTCGGCGTGCCGCGGCGGATTTTCACTGAAGGTCCGGCGGCACCGCCTCCGCGCCGATCATCGCGACCGCTTCGTCGACTGCCATCATCTTCTGGTGCTCGTCGCTGCCGAGCCGGCGCAGCGCAACGGTGCCTTCCTCCGCCTCGCGCTTGCCAACCACAAGCAGGAGCGGGACCTTGGCGAGGCTGTGCTCGCGCACCTTGTAGTTGATCTTCTCGTTCCTGAGGTCGGTCTCTGCCCGGATGCCCGCGGCCTCGAGCTTCGCCGCGACCTCGTTCGCGTAAGCGTCGACATCTGACACGATCGTCGCGACCACCGCCTGCACTGGCGCGAGCCATAGCGGGAACTTGCCCGCATAATGCTCGATCAGGATCCCGATGAACCGTTCATAGCTGCCGAAGATCGCACGGTGCAGCATGACCGGCGTATGCTTCTCGCCGTCCTCGCCGATGAAGGCGGCATCGAGCAGGCCAGGCATCACCCGGTCTGCCTGGATCGTGCCGACCTGCCAGGTACGGCCGATCGCATCGGTCAAATGCCATTCCAGCTTCGGCGCATAGAAAGCGCCTTCGCCGGGCAGCTCCTCCCAGCCATATTCCGCGGTCGCAAATCCGGCGGCGACAACGGCGTCGCGGAGCTCCTGTTCGGCACGGTCCCACTGTTCGTCGGTGCCGGCGCGCTTTTCGGGCCGAAGCGCGAGCTTGATTGCGTAGCTCTCGAAGCCGAGGTCACGGTAGACGCGATCCGCCAGCAGGCAAAAGTCGCGTACTTCGTCGACGAGCTGGTCGTCAGTGCAGAAGATGTGCGCATCGTCCTGCGTGAACTGACG
>DATNFJ010000100.1:0-2468 GCA_035606455.1 Sphingomicrobium sp. | reverse complement strand
CCTCGAACGTGAGCCGGCAAATCCCCTTCGACGTCGCGGCGATGAACAATTCGCCGAGCGGGCTGTCGAACGTCGTCCAGCGGATCGTCTCGCCGCGTCCGCCGTCCCGCCATGCTGTCGGGGTCATTCCAAGCCTCTCCTTCGCATCGCTGTAGAAGCCGCTCGGGCTCTGGTAGCCGGCGTCATAGACCGCGTCGGTGACGCGCCCGTTCGCCTTCAGCGCCTGCTCCGCCCGGCGGCTGCGCAGCCCGCGCGCATATTCCGCGGGCGATACGCCGAGGTCGCGCTTGAAGATGCGCTGGAAATGATGCGGCGCATAGCCGACCGCGGCCGCGAGCTCTGCAAGGCTCGGCGCCTCCTCCGCCTGCTCGATCAGCGCCACGGCCCTGGCGACGGCCTCCCGGTCGCGACCGACCTCGTCCGGCTTGCAGCGGAGGCACGGCCGGAAGCCGGCCGAGCGCGCTTCCTCCGTCGACGAATAGAAGGTGACGTTCTCGCGCTTGGGCCGCCGCGCCGGGCAGCTCGGCTTGCAGTAAATGCCCGTCGTGTGGACGGCGCCGATCACCCTCCCGTCCCATGCCCGGTCGCGGCGCATGAAAGCCGCCCAGGCGGTGTCCGGATCGAGGCGCGTCACGCTGGCCATTGCGTCTGATCTAGGCGCGCCGGCGGCCGGTGCAAGCGATGCCATTTCAGTGCCTTTCGATCTTCGCCGAAAAGCATCCCCGCACCGCATTATGCGCGTGGATGCTCTCGATATCGGGATTGTCGAACAGCCTGCGGATTGCGCCGTCCGCCTCTCCGGGCTGGGCGAGCAGCGCATCGGCCATCATCCCGTCGCGGTCGAACGCGCGAAACGACAGCACGCGCGTCTCGAACACCGGCGGCACCCGATCGACGAACTCTGCCTGCTCGGCATCGGCGACGAAGATCGCGTGGGCGGCCCGATAGGGGTTGGCAACGTCGTGACTGACATGGTTGAGCAGCAGCACCCGTTCCCCGATCGGCCGGTCGACCAGGCTCACGCGGCATGGATACCTCGGTCCGTCCACGATCATCTGGACGATGCCGCGTTCGGCAAGCTGGTCATCGCTGAGCCCGAAGAGCGGCTTGTAGGGCGCCGGATCCAGCCCTTTGATTCGGTAGGTCATGCGCATCTTCTAAGTTGAAGTGGGAAGCCAGGCTTCCGCTCGCTTGCGGTCAAACAATTGCAGGCGGTTGCATCGCCGCAAACCCCTTGCTAGGGGCCGCTCGACCCATGGGGGCGTGTCGGGGCTAAGCCCGTGGCGACGCCCCGTTTTTTCATGGGGCAATATTCCGTTTCTGGAGCTTTTCGCGCGTGGATAATTCCGGCGGCATTCGGGCCAGCTTAGCAGGGCGCTACGCCTCGGCTTTGTTCGACCTCGCCCGGGATCAGCGGCAGATCGAATCCGTCGGCAAGAGCCTCGACGCGATCGGTCAGGCGCTTCTCGATTCGAAGGACTTCAAGGAGCTGGTGACGAGCCCGCTCGTCTCGCGCGAGGAAGCCGGTAAGGCGTTCGCCGCGCTTGCGCCACAGCTGAAGCTCGACCCGATCACCGCCAATTTCCTAGGAGTCCTCGCCCGCAACGGCCGCAAGGGCGAACTTCTGAACGTTATCCGGGCCTATCGCCGCCTCGCCGCCGAGCATCGCGGCGAAACCACCGCCGAGGTGGTCACCGCCCGCCCCCTGAACGACAACCAGCTCTCGGCGCTGAGGCAGCAGCTGCGCACTCGCGCCGGCCGCGACGTCAGCATCGATGCGGCGGTCGACCCGAACATCCTCGGCGGAATTGTCGTCAAGCTCGGAAGCCAGCAGATCGACGCTTCCATCCGCACCAAACTCAACCGTCTCGCCCAGGCAATGAAGGGCTGAAAGCCCGTATGCCAACCGGACCGATGAAAGGCTAAGACAGACCCATGGACATCCGCGCCGCTGAAATCTCCCGCGTTATCCGCGACCAGATCGCGAATTTCGACGCCGAAGCGGAGGTCTCCGAAGTCGGGACAGTGCTTTCGGTCGGCGACGGAATCGCGCGCATCTACGGCCTCGACAATGTCCAGGCCGGCGAGATGGTCGAGTTCGACAACGGCACGAAGGGCATGGCCTTGAACCTCGAGGCCGACAATGTCGGCGTCGTGATCTTCGGTTCCGACGCCGAGATTTCCGAAGGCTCGACCGTCAAGCGCACCGGCACCATCGTCGACGTTCCCATCGGCAAGGCGCTGCTCGGCCGCGTCGTCGACGCGCTGGGCAACCCAATCGACGGCAAGGGTCCGATCGAAACCACCGAGCGCCGCCGGGTCGAGGTCAAGGCGCCCGGAATCATCCCGCGCAAATCGGTGCACGAGCCCGTGCAGACCGGCCTCAAGGCGCTCGACGCGCTGGTCCCCATCGGTCGCGGCCAGCGCGAGCTGATCATCGGCGACCGCCAGACCGGCAAGACCGCCGT
>DATNFJ010000099.1:0-14631 GCA_035606455.1 Sphingomicrobium sp. | reverse complement strand
CGCGATCGGCGCCGGCAAGTACATTACCCGCAAGCTCTACGTGGAGGTCGTGACCGACGGCGCCGGCTATTCGGCGACGCAGGTCGAATATCAAATGACGCGCTGGCTCTCGATCCTGTCGACCGTCTCCACCATCGGGAGATCGAGCGCGACGGTGCGGGTGAGCAAGGATTATTAGCGCGAACGCCCACGCCAAGCGTCCGCGACAAGTTTAACGTCGCGATCACGGCGGGAAACTGGCAATGGTGCCCACGGGCCGGCGGGGGGAAGCCAAAATGCAAAACAGATGGGTCGCGCTCGCTTTGGTCGGGTGCCTGTCGCTTGAGGCCTGTTCATCGAGGCCGCGCGAGTTTGAGCCGACGCTTGCGACACCAGGCGCAAACCAGGCTGAGTTCGACTCGGCTTATGCGACCTGCCGCCAGCTGCTGGTTGCCGGCAAGCTCGACTCCAGCGGACGCAGCGGATCGCTGGGCGCGGGTGCCGGCGCCGGCGCGGGCACCGCCGCGGTCGGGGGAACCGCGGCGGCTGTCGCGGGCGGTTGGGGCGGAGTCGCCCTCGCCAGCGCAACGGTGGTCCTGCTCCCATTCGCGATCGTAGGCGGCGCCTGGGGCATGTCCCGCGCGAAGCGCGCGAAGAAAGAGCGCGCGATCAAGACCGCGATGGAGGGCTGCCTTCAGGAACGGGGCTTCCACGTCGCGGGATGGTCAAGGCCGGGCAGGAAGGATGCTGGTGCTCCGGTTGCGCCAGCTGCCCAGTAGCGACCGCCAAATCGCGTTCTGCAACGGGTCAAAAGGGGCTTGGAATTGCGGTTCGTTCGCGGTCGCAAACATCTCGGAAGTACCGAAAGGGGGTTATCGATGAGGCTTTATTTGGTTTTGCTCACGGCGCTGTGCTGCGTGGCGGGACCGTCGTTGTGGAACGGGGCCGGCGCACAATCGATCGAAGCGCGGAAAATTCGGGACGCGCGCTTCATCCGGATCGAGATGATCAAGTTCAAGCCGGGCGGCGAAGATCGCGCGTTCGAGCTCGAAGACAAATATATCGATCCGGCGCGCAAGCTGTCGGGCGTCTGGCCGCTCGCCGAATATCACACGCAGACGGGCCCCTGGGACCGCATGTACGTCTGGGATCTGCCCGGCGGACTGGCCGACGTGGAATGGCAGGTCGATCCCGCGCAGGCCAAATTCCTCGCAGCGCTGGCGAAGGTAACCGGGAGCAGCGAAAAGGCCCTGGCGATCATGACCGAGTGGGATTCGCTGGTGGAGCGCCGGGAAACCACGATCGGTCACTACCATCCGCGCTAAACATCCGTTCGAGTTCCGAACAATCGACGCCGACACAGCGCAACCGCAATTTTTGCTGTCCTGCAGCGGCGCGCTTGTGCTCCAGGCTCGCAAATGTCCGCAATGGGTGGGAAGCTGACATAAAAAACAGGCGCGCGAAGCGACTCTGCACACTATTTAGATCGTCGTCTGTTGGCAAAGACGCTGGACATAATCCTGCCGCGATGGGCCCGGAGCAACTCCAAGCGCCTTTGCGCGCTTGATCTCGCGCCCCGCATTAAGCACCGTCAGGATCTCAAGCTCGCGCGCCCTCGCGAGGTCACGGCGGAGCAGCGCGAGATCCATTGGTCCAAGTTTTGCGGCCCCTGGTGCGAGCAAGCCGAGATCGGTCCAGATCGAATCCTCTTGGTCGTCCCATGTCTTTAGATCACGCGCCTGGTCATACCAAAGACCCAAGGCCGACAATTCATCAGCCGGGAAATGGACGAGATTCTGTGCTGATTGTTGTGCCTGGTAGTCGCTAACGAGCAGCAGTCGGCCGGGACTGTCGGCGCCGATGACGGGCGACGGCGTCGATCCAGTGGCTGCGGAGGTGTCAATCCGCTGCTGGGCCACAGCAAGGTCCCGGTCGAGGCAATGGGCGACCCGCAACCGATCGGCAAAATATGCCAGGTCAAAGGCCATCTCGCGGTGGATCCCGGCGCGAGCGGCGTATACCTGTTGGTTCCAGTGGAATCGCTCCGCCGCTTGCTCAAATGCCAGAGCAATAATCACGCCAAGGACGATGATCCCCACCTCCCCGACAAGAGCGCGCCAACCGTGCAACGGTTTGGGAAGATGGAAATGCATGTGGGGCCCCCGAAGCGGTTACGGCAACTTAACAGAAGGGCCCGGGTCGGCAATGGCGTGGGTGGGCAGTGTCTGCTCTGGGTCGAAAGCTGACATTCGGCGACTAAACAGATTTCGCTGTCCTACAGCGGGCCGATTGTGCTCCAAGCTGGTGGATGCAGAAGCACGATTCCGCTCCGGCCTTTTCTTTAGACTCCGTCCCCATCGTATCCGATGCGCACTCCCTCGGCGATGTGGAAAGGACGACGGTCACCGGCCGACCGCGCACAAAAGTCACAACATTTCGCGCGAAGGTCACACGGGCAGGCGCCGCAATGCACCGCTTTCCTCTCGGGAACGTCACGAAAGTCACGCCCGCGAGCGATTCCGCGCGAACTGTCCAACTTGTCCATGTCGAGCGTTCGCGCCGCCTCTCGCGTACGCGCGCGCACGCGTGGAGGGCACAACTTTGGCAACTTTCGCATGTGCAAGCATCGTCATTGCGAGCGGCGCAGCCGCGCGGCAATCCAGTTGCGCGGCTGGATTGCTTCGCTACGCTCGCAATGACGACCTGACGGTGGGGGAACGATGAAGAACTGGAACGTCCGCAAGGCGGTGGTCACTCGCGAGGACATGCCTGCCGAGCAGCGGCTGAAGGCGACGCTGTCGTGGCCGCACCTCATCGCGCTCGGCGTCGGCGCGATCGTGGGCACGGGCATCCTGACCTTGACCGGCGTCGGAGCGGACCGCGCCGGGCCGGCCATGCTGGCGAGCTTCGTCATTGCCGGAGTGATCTGCGCCTGTGCCGCGCTCTGCTACGCCGAAATGTCGACCAGCATCCCGGTTTCGGGAAGCGCCTACACTTATTCCTACTCGGTGCTGGGCGAGGGTTTCGCATGGATCGTCGGCTGGAGCCTCATCCTCGAATATTCACTCGTCGTCTCGACCGTTGCCGTCGGCTGGGCTGGTTATGCCAATGACGCCTTGCGTCATGTCGGCCTCGGCCTGCCTGATTTCCTGACGCACGGACCAACGCTGGGGGGCGCCCAGTGCGGAGGGCCAGTTCAGCAGGCGTCGGTCGGGATTAACGTGCTTGCGGTCCTGATCATCGGCGTGGTTGCCGCGCTCTTGAGCTTCGGCACCCGCGAAAGTGCCCGGGTCAACATCGTCCTGGTGATCCTGAAGCTGGCAACGCTGTCGCTCTTCGTCGTGGTGGCGCTCCCGCACTTCCATGCTTCGAACCTGCACCCGTTCGCCCCGCACGGTTTCTTCGCGACGCCAGGACCGTGCGGAAGGCCGTACGGGATCATGCCGGCGGCGGCGATCATGTTCTTCGCTTTCTACGGTTTCGACGCGATCTCGACCGCCGCCGAGGAGACGAAGAATCCCGGACGCGACCTTGCCATTGGAATTGTCGGCTCGATGCTCGCCTGTACGGTCATCTACATCGTCGTCGGCGCCGCGGCAGTGGGAGCCGTGCACTACACCGTCTTCGCCAACAGCCCGGAACCGCTATCGTTGATCCTGCGGCAGGCCGGGCAGGGCAAGGTCGCAACGATCGTCTCGACCGGCGCCGTCGTCGCGCTGCCGACCGTCCTTCTCGCCTTCCTCTACGGCCAAAGCCGGATTTTCATGGTGATGTCGCGGGACGGCTTTTTCCCGAAGGGGCTCGCCGCCATCTGGGAGAGGCGGGGAACGCCGGTGCGGATCACCATCGTCACTGCCATCATCGTCGCCCTGATCGCCGCCGTGACTCCGATCGACGTCATTGCATCTCTCGCGAATGCCGGCACGCTTTGCGCTTTCGTGGCGGTGGGACTTTGCGTGATCGTCCGGCGGCTTCGTGAACCGGGGGCGAAGCGACCGTTCCGAACACCGTTGATTTGGGTGGTCGCGCCTCTGACGATCGTCGGCTGCATCTACCTGTTCACGAACCTGTCGCTGCTGACGATTGAATTCTTCTTCGCCTGGAACGCGGTCGGCCTGCTGCTGTACTTTATCTACGGAAGCCGGGCGGCCGAACGGGCGCGTTCTACCGCTTGAGGAAGCCTTCGAGCTCCAGGTTGATCTGGCGCAGGGTCAGCCGCTCCCAGCGCGGGTCCCACGGATCGGAGCCGTCCTGCTCGTCCTCGCTTTTTTCGAGATAGGCCGGTGGAGTCCACTGGGCCGGAGGAGGGGGAGCAGCCGCGACTTCCGGCTTCGATCGGGCCAGCAGGCGCATGTCGAAGGGCGATTGGAACTTGAAGCCGACCTGCGCTCCGACGACCCACTGGACGGTTCCCGGCATGGCCGCTTCGTCGCCCAGCTCGAGCACCGCCTCCGCGCCGGCGGCGACGTCCTGGGTGCATTCGATCATCGCGCCGGTGCTCGAGATGTTGCGCACTCGAACCGGGGCGCTCTGGCGGCCGAAATGAAGCGTTCCGGTCCAGATCAGCGGATGGCGCGGGGCGCGGCGATGATCGCTCGGCAGCCACGCCGAAGCTTCGTCGTCCGCGGGGCTTTCCTCCGGCTCGCTCGGCTGCACCTGCAGCGGCTGTTCTTCGGGCTCTTCGAAGCGGGCGTCGGGAAAGGAGCGGGTGATGACGTCGCGAAGAAGGTTCGCAAGCTCGTCGGATGAGCATTCGAGGCGCGTCTCGTGGGCGAACTCCAGGCCGACGCGGTCGCCGCGAATCCACCGCACCGCGCATTCGATCGTGCCGTGCTCGCCAAGGTGAAGCTCGACCGTGTCCCACAGCTTGAGCTCGAGCTCGCCGCGAACCATCACGCCGCCGCCCGAAACGTTGATCAGCTGCGCCTGGTGCGACACGCCGTCATGGGCGATCGTGACCGTCTCTTCCGACAGCCTGTGCCGGTCCTCGCTGCGGCTGTTGCCGCGCCGCGATTCTCCTCGGGCGACGGTGATGCTCTGCAGCTCGTCGGACTTGGCGCCCTTCGGCCGCTTGTCGCGAAAAATCGGCTCCTGCGGTTTGCTGCTGCCGTAGATTTTCGCCCTGATGTTCATCCGCTCACTCCGTAGTCCCGGCGGCGCGATCATAGGCGCCGCTTGGTTACGGAATGGTTCACTTTGGTTGAGGGTGCCGGTGATGCCGGTGGAGAGAAAGGGAAGGTGGGAGGGTTCCCTCCACCGGCGTCCCGAAAGGAGCAGCTTAACCCAAAATCACGACGAATAATACATGTCGAATTCCACCGGGCTGGGAGTGGTCTCCCAGCGCATCACTTCTTCCCACTTGAGGTCGATGTAGCTGTCTATCTGGTCGTCGCTGAAGACGTCGCCCTTGGTGAGGAAAGCGCGGTCGTTCGACAGGCTGACGAGCGCTTCGCGCAGCGACCCGCAGACGGTCGGGACGTTGACCAGCTCCTGCGGCGGCAAGTCGTAGAGGTTCTTGTCCATCGGGTCGCCCGGATGGATTCGGTTCTGGATTCCGTCGAGCCCGGCCATCAGCAGCGCCGAATAAGCGAGATAGGGGTTGGCAAGCGCGTCGGGGAAGCGGAACTCGACCCGCTTGGCTTTCTCGCCCGCGCCATAGGGGATCCGGCACGAGGCGGAGCGGTTACGGCTCGAATAAGCGAGCAGCACCGGCGCCTCGAAACCGGGCACCAGCCGCTTGTAGCTGTTGGTGGTCGGGTTGGTGAAGGCGTTCAATGCCCTGGCATGCTTGATCACGCCGCCGATGAAGTAGAGCGCGGTTTCGCTGAGGCCGGCATAGCCGTTGCCGGCGAACAGCGGCTTCTTGGCCTTCCACACCGACATGTGGGTGTGCATTCCGCTGCCGTTATCCTTGGCGATCGGCTTGGGCATGAAGGTCGCGGTCTTGCCGTAGGCGTGCGCGACCATGTGGACCACGTACTTGTAGATCTGCATCCGGTCGGCGGTCTCGACCAGCCCGCCATAGGTCAGCCCGAGCTCGTGTTGCGAAGCAGCGACCTCGTGATGGTGCTTGTCCATCGGGAGCCCCATCTCGAGCATGGTCGAGACCATCTCGCCGCGGATGTCCATCGCGCTGTCGACGGGGGCGACGGGGAAATAACCGCCCTTGGCCCGTGGCCGGTGGGCGAGATTCCCGCCCTCATAGTCGCGGCCGGTGTTGGTCGGCAGTTCGATGTCGTCGATCCGAAAGCAGCTGGCGTTGTACGTGTCCTCGAACCGGACGTCGTCGAACATGAAGAATTCGGCTTCCGGGCCGACGAACACGGTGTCGCCGATCCCCGTCTGCTTGAGATAGGCCTCGGCGCGGGTCGCGGTCGAGCGGGGATCGCGGCCGTAGAGCTCGCCCGTCGATGGTTCGACGACGTTGCAGAAGATGACCAGCATGGGGGTTGCGCTGAAGGGGTCGACGTAAACGGCGCCGAGATCGGGTTTGAGGATCATGTCGGACTCGTTGATCGCCTTCCACCCCGCGATCGAACTTCCGTCGAACATGAAGCCGTCGGTGAGATTGTCCTCGTCGACGACTGCCGAAGCCATGGTCAAATGCTGCCACTTGCCCTTGGGGTCGGTGAATCGGAGGTCGACCCAGTCGATCTCCTCGTCTTTGATTCGCGAAAGGACCGTGCCCGCGTTGTTCGCCATGTGAAATTCCCGCTCTCTTGTGCCGTCTGCGCCCGAACAAATCCCCGGCGCCCGGCGATGCCTGGCGAGAACGAGACGATTCGAGCTTGGGACTTCAGATTCCCCAGCCGCGAGCGAGAGTCAGGAGGGCAGCGAATATTTCACCGGTCCGCTTGCGTCGCAGTGCATCCGCGGTGAAGGTGCCGAAATGTTCGTCGCCCTCTTCACCGGGCTCATCCTAGCGGCGCTGGCCTTCAGCTTCGTGCTGATCAGAGCGGCGATTGCCGAGCGCGCAGTTCCAACGGTCGAATCGATGGTGCTTGGCGCGGTCGTGAGCTTCTTCGACACGCTGGGCATCGGCTCATTCGCCCCGACCACGGCGTGGCTGAAATTCCGCAAGCTTGTGCCCGATCGATTGATCCCGCCGACGATGCTGGTCGGACTGACCTGGTCGGTATTCGCGGAGAGCATCATCTTCCTGAAGCTGATTACGGTGGATCCGGTGCTTCTCATCGGCTGCGCCATCGCCGTGCTCGTGGGAGGGCTCGTGGGGGCTCCGCTGGTCGCTCATTCCCGAACGTGGGTGGTGCAACTGGTCGTCGGAATTGCGCTCGTCATCGCAGCGATCGCCTACACCATGATGAATCGCAATTGGATGCCGGCGGGCGGTGCCGCACTCAGCCTGCCGCTCGCGCTTACGATAGTCGCGATCATCGCCAACTTCATTATTGGGATCCTGCTGAATTTCGGCGTTGGAAATTATGCGCCGACGCTGGTGATCCTCAGCCTGATGGGCATGAATCCGAGGGCGATCTTTCCAATCATGGCTGCGGGCGCGGCGGTCATGGGCGCCGGGGCGTGCATTCGGCACATCCAGATGGGCAAGATGGACCTGAAGGTGGTTCTCGGACTCGGCATCGGCGGCGTACCTGGCGTGCTGGCTGCAGCGTTCATCGTCTGGAAGATTCCGATCGACCTGCTCCGCTGGCTGATCGTCGTCGTCGTACTCTACACGGCCGTCGTGATGTTCCGGGCGGCGATGGTCGGCCGCGGCGCGGGGCCGCTGACGGCGGAGGAGGCGGTGGCGGCGAGCTGACGGCAGTGGAACCGTTGCGGGGGCGGATCATTCTTGCGCGAAGCCACTTCGACGGAGTTCCCCATGCGATCGATCCTGCTCTTGCTGATTGGCGTTCCGGTCCCAATCATCCTTCTGCTCGCTTTGTGCACACACCACTTCTAGGCAAGGTCATGCGAACCTATCCCTGGATGAGTTGCGCGCGGCCCGCCGCCATGCGATTTGCGCCCCGATGCATAACGCACTGATCACCATCGCCATCGTCGTGGCGGTGGTCCTCGTCCATTTCAGCTATGTCGATTTCCGGTTCCGTTACCGGGACGGGATCATCTGGTTCTGGGTGCTGAACCCCGCGCCGCCGTTGATGTGGGCAGGGCGGCTCACCATCGTCGCGGCGCTGATCTTTGCGCTCGCCGGGCCGTTCATCGGAATCAACGAGATCTTCGCGCTCGTGCTGTGCGGACTCATGGTGCTGCACATCGTCATCCTGATCCTGCTCGAGGTTCTCGAGCCCCGCTGAATCCCGGCAGTCGGCAAGACATTACAATTGGTTAAATGAACTTTCGACAAGTCGAAAGGCGACCGGCTTGGCGCTATCGGTTTCTGCGAACTGCTCGGGTTCAAGGAATTTCCAATGAACATTTTGTGCCGTCTGCTTCGCCACGAGCCGATGCGTGACAAAGCGCTGCTCGATCTCGACCAGATGAGGCAGAGAGGCCACTGCAAGCGATGCGGTGCGGCGATGGAACGCGATCCCCGAAGCCCGTGGAGGGTGGTCAGCGGAGATGAAGCGGACGAGTGGATCGATTCAGCGACCCGCGAAGGACGATCCGAGCTGAGGCGGATGGCTGCCGGGCGGCGCGGCGGAGTCCGCGCTTAAAAGCCCGCTTCAGCCCCTTCACAGACCCCGAACCCCTCGCTATCAGGCCGGCCAATCGCACCGGCATTCCGACCGGAGCGAGCCTGCTCACGCGCCTTCCGGCACGTGAAGTCACATCGGTCAAAGGGGAATGATGGCCACCAAGGCAGGGTCCGCTGAGGTTTCGCGAACCGCGGGTACGACCGACGGCGAGGACGGAGTCCGCCGGCGGGATTTTCTGAACGTCGCCGCCGTCAGTTTTGCCGGTGTCGGTGCAGTCGTCGCGATCGCGCCGCTGCTCGTGCAGATGGCGCCGTCCGCCGACGTGCTCGCCCAGGCGACGACCGAAATCGACATCTCCAAGGTCGAGGTGGGCCAGCGCATCAAGGCGCTATGGCGCAAGCAGCCCATCTTCGTCGCCCATCTCACACCGAAGGAGATCGCGGAGGCTCAGGCGGTACCGGTTTCTTCGCTTCGCGACCCGGAAACGCTGCAGGACCGGACTCATCCCGGCCATCTCAACTGGCTGATCGTGATTGGCGTTTGCACCCACCTCGGGTGCATTCCGCTCGGCACCGGCGAGGGGGAGAACCGCGGCCCGTATGACGGCTATTTCTGCCCCTGCCACGGATCGCAGTACGATACCGCGGCACGCATCCGCGCCGGGCCCGCGCCGAGAAACCTGGTGGTGCCGGACTACAAGTTTGAAACGCCGACAACCGTCCTGATCGGTGCAAAGGGGTAAGCAGAAACAATGAGCTTTTCCTGGGCGAAGCCGTACGAACCCAAGAGTCCGTTCATGCGGTGGATCGACGAGCGTCTGCCGCTTCCGCGGCTGGTATACGGCGCTGTCGGCGGCGGCTATCCGGTGCCCCGCAACCTCAACTATTGGTGGAATTTCGGGATTGCCGCGGGGCTGTTCCTGACCATTCAGATCATCACCGGCATCGTCCTTGCGATGCATTTCAACACCTCGACGGACGGCGCGTTCAACTCGGTCAACCAACTGATCATGCGCGACGTCAACGCGGGCTGGCTGCTCCGCTACGCGCACATGAACGGCGCGAGCTTCTTCTTCCTCGTCGTCTACATCCACATCTTCCGAGGGCTCTACTACGGCTCCTACAAGGCGCCGCGCGAGATGGTGTGGATGCTCGGGCTCGTCATCTACCTGCTGATGATGGCGACCGCCTTCATGGGCTACGTGCTTCCCTGGGGACAGATGAGCTACTGGGGCGCGCAGGTCATTACCAACTTCTTCTCTGCGATCCCGGTCGTGGGCGAGCCGCTGCGGGTGTGGATCCTCGGAGGCTATGCCCCGGACCAGGCGGCGCTGACCCGCTTCTTCTCGCTTCACTATCTGCTGCCGTTCGTGATCGCCGGCGTGGTCATCCTGCACATCTGGGCGCTGCACATTCCGGGCTCGAACAACCCGACCGGCGTGGACGTGAAGGACGAGCGCGACACGCTGCCGTTCCATCCCTTCTATACCGCGAAGGACGGCTGGTTCTGCGGCGCGATCCTGCTGGTTTACATGCTCGTCACCTTCTTCCTGCCGAATTATCTCGGCAATCCGGACAATTACACGCCGGCCAACCCGCTCGCGACGCCGGCCGAGATCGTCCCTGAATGGTATTTGCTGCCGTTCTACGCGATCCTGCGATCGTTCACGGCGGACTTCATCCTGCCGGCGAAACTGTGGGGCGTGCTGGCGATGTTCAGCTCGATCCTGCTGCTGTTTTTCCTGCCGTGGCTCGACCGCTCGCCCGTGCGGTCCGGCGCTTACCGGCCGGTGTTCAAGCGCTTCTTCTGGCTGCTCATCATCGACGTGATCGCGCTTGGCTGGGTCGGCGGATCGCCGGTGAAGCCGCTGACGGTCGCCGTCGGCCAGATCGCATCGGCATATTATTTCCTCCATTTCCTCGTCATCCTGCCGTTGGTCTCGGCGTTCGAAACGCCGCTTCCGCTGCCGCGATCGATCAGCGAATCGGTGCTTCACGGGGAGGAAGCCGAAGCGGCGCCGACTGGATCAAAACCGCGGCGCACGAAGACCGCAACGGCTGCAGCCGAATAAGGGGACAGGCGACAGATGCGTTTCATTCTCGGGTTCATCGGCGCGGTCTTTGCCGGGGTGCTGATGATTGCGTTCATCAGCAATCTTGCGACCTATTTGACCAACAGGCCCGCGCCGCTCCCGGCTGATGAGTTCCATCTGCCACCGAAGGAGGTGCATTTCACGAGCGACGGGCCGTTCGGCTATTTCGACAACCGTCAGCTGCAGCGCGGATTCCAGGTGTATTCCGAAGTCTGCTCGGCGTGCCACAGCCTGAAGCTGGTGTCGTTCCGCGACCTCAAGGACATCGGCTATGACGATGCCGAAGTGAAGGCGATCGCGGCGCAATGGAAAGCGTCGAAGGTCCCGTCGATCAACCCGGACACCGGTGAAGCGACGACTCGCCAGCCGCTTCCATCCGACACGTTCCCGCCGCCGTTCCCGAATGAGGTCGCGGCGCGCGCGGCCAACAACAACGCGCTTCCGCCCGACCTGTCGCTGATCACCAAGGCGCGCGAGGGCGGGGCCCATTACGTCTATTCGATCCTGACCGGGTTCCAGAACCAGCCGGCGGCGCTGCTCAAGAAATTCCCCGACGCTAAGACTCCGCCGAACCTCCACTACAACCCCTATTTCGCGAACCTCAACATCGCGATGCCGCCGCCCCTGACGACGGACGGCCAAGTGCAATATCAGGATGGCACCAAGCCGACCGCCGACCAGATGGCGAGGGACGTCGCGGCCTTCCTCGTGTGGACCGCGCAACCCGAGCTCGCGCGGCGGCACGCGGCGGGCGCCGTGGTCGTGTTCTTCCTGCTGATCGCGACGATCCTCGGCTATCTCGCCTATCACCAGATCTGGGACGAAGCGAAGCGGGCGGTCCGCCCGACCGGGCCGCTCGATCCGGAGAACCAGGCGAAGAGCCGTCGCGCGAAGGCCAAGGCCGGCGTCGCCGGCTGACGAGCGTCCCGCAGTTGAGCTTTTGCCGCCGGCGTGCTGAGTAGCGCGCCGGCGGTTCTGGTTCGGGCCGGCGAGGGGAGGGCAAATGAAGCTTTTGGCAGCAGCGCTGTTGGTCTCGGCAGCATCCTTGGCGGCGCAACCGGCATTCGCGCAATCGACCGGCGATCTGGCGCGCATCGTCGACGAAGGGATGAACCGCAGCCATGCGATGCTCGACGCCAGCGAGCTGATGGACCGCATCGGCCCGCGCCTGACCAACTCGCCGAACATCCACAAAGCCGAGGATTGGGCGATCGCCAAGTTCCAGTCATTCGGCTTGTCCAATGTCCACAAGGAGCCGTTCGACTTCGGCCGCGGCTGGGAAATCGAGAGCTCCAGCGTGCGCATGGTCACGCCGAGGCCGCTGCAGCTAACTGCGATTCCTGTTGCCTGGTCGCCGCCGACCAACGGCACCATCCGCGCGCCGATCGTGCTCGCGCCGATCAGCCGCAAGGAGCAGCTGGCCGCGTATCACGGAAAGCTAGCGGGCAAGATCGTGCTCATCAGCCTTCCCGGCGAGGGCAGCGAGCCGGGCGAAGCGCCGTTCAAGCGGCTCTCGAGCGAGGACATCTCCAAGCTCGATAAATATGAGCAGCCGACGTTCGACCCGACCCAGACGGCGGGATTCCTCAAGCGTATCCAGCTCGCCCGCGACATCGACGCCTTTCTGGCGCAGGAAGGTGCGCTCGCCGCAGTGCGCATTTCCTACCGCGACGGCAAGCTGTTGTCGGGCGAAGGCTACGACCATCAGGTCGGTCACACGCCCAAGGTCCCGTTCATCGAGCTCGCCGCCGAAGATTACCGGCGTCTGGCGCGCCTCGCGAAGACCGGCGAAGCACCCGTGCTTGAAATCAACAGCGACGTCCGCTTCTTCGACGGCGATACGCACGCCAACAACATCATCGCCGACATTCCGGGCACGGACCCGAAGGCCGGCTATGTAATGGCCGGGGCGCATTTCGACAGCTGGGCCGCGGGCGACGGCGCTGCCGACAACGGCGCGGGATCGATCATCGTCATGGAAGCGGCGCGCATCCTGAAACAGCTCGGGATTCGCCCGAAGCGCACCATCCGCTTCGCATTGTGGGAAGGCGAAGAGCAGGGGCTGTTCGGCTCACTCAACTATGTGAACCAGCACATTGCGCGCCGGCCGTATCAGGTGGGCGAGGATGGAATCCAAAACTACACGCAATGGTCGACCAGCTACCCGATCACGCCGCTGCCCGGCTATCGCGAGCTGAAAGCCTATTTCAACGTCGACAATGGCTCGGGCAAGCTGCGCGGCATTTATGCCGAGGGGAATGCCGGCGCGGTACCGCTGCTTCGCCAGTGGCTCGAGCCATTCGCGAGCATGGGCGCAGGGACCGTTGTCGCCGCACCCACCGGTGGAACGGATCACGTATTCTTCGAATCCGTGGGCGTCCCGGGCTTCCAGTTCATCCAGGATCCGCTCGATTACGAAAGCCGGGTCCACCATTCCAACATCGACACGCTGGATCATGTGAAAGCCGACGACATGCGCCAGGCGGCGGTGGTGATGGCCGGAATGCTGCTCGAAGCGGCCAACAGCGACCAGGTGCTTCCGCCGCTGCCGATTCCGTCGCAGCCGCTCGTGACCGACCCGTTCAAGTACGACTATCCCGAACCGAAATAGGGTCCCGCCTAACCATAGGAACGTCTGGCCCCGGCCATTCGTTTTGATTCCGAACCCGATTTTCTCGGGGAGGAGTTGTGATGCGTATTCCCTATATCTCGATGCTGGCGGCGGGCGCGCTTGCGCTCGGCGGCTGCGCTTACGGCGGTTACGGCTATGGCGTGGGCTATGGCGGCTATTACGGCGACTACGGCTACGGCGCGCCCTATTACGGATACGGCGCCTACGATCCGTTCGGCTGGTACGGCGATTATTATTACCCGGGCGCGGGAGTCTTCGTGTTCGACAGCAGCCATCACCGGCACCGGTGGAACGGCGACCAGCAGCGCTATTGGACGAGCCGCCGGACCCAGTGGGAGAGCCATTCAGGACATCACTTGAACGGCCAGAACTGGAGTGGTTTCAGTCACCACGGCAGTGGCGACCGCACCAGCCGCACCCATTAGGTCTGGGGCCGCCGCCTGATCAGAACGATCGACGTGAAGTTCATCACCGGCACGCCATCCTGATTCGTCACCGTCGTGTACGTCCGGAACGAGCCCATGTCGGGCCTGCTTCGTGACGGACGCTTTTCGATGATCTTCCCGTTCACGTGGAGCGTGTCGCCCGGATAGACCGGCTTGGTCCAGCGAAGCTCGTCGATCCCCGGAGAGCCGAGCCCGGCCTGCTCGTGCGCGACGACGTGCCGGGAAATCACCGCCATAGTCATTGCGGCCGTATGCCAGCCGCTCGCCGCCAGCCGGCCGAAATGGGTCTTCGCGGCTTCCTCGTCCGAAAGATGGAACGGCTGAACGTCATATTTCCCCGCGAATTCGACCACTTCCTCGCGGGTCACTTCGTAGGAGCCGAAATAGGTCTCGGCGCCGACTTCCAGGTCCTCGAAATAGATCATTGGACGCGCATAGCGGCGGCGTCCGCTTGGCGCGAGTAGGCCAGGCGGGTACGCGTTCGGCATGTCCGAATGGATTACCGCCCGGTGGCGTCATGCGGCGGCCGTCATTCTCCTCGCGACCGTATGGCTCGCGATGCTGCTGCTTGGCCGCGGACAGCTCGACCGGATCATCTACGAGGCCTTATATGCGGGCGGCCGACCGGCGCTGATCCTGATCGCGCGGATCTTTACGTTCCTCGGCGAGCCCACCGTGCTCATCGGAGCCGGATTCCTGCTCGCCGCGTGGCTCTGGAATGGCGGCAAGGGGCGTTTCGCGATCGGCCTGCTGCTCGTCATCCTGGTCGGCCGCGGGCTTGCAGAAGCGCAGAAATACTGGATCGCGCGCGCCCGTCCGACGCTCGAGCCGCATCTCGTGATCGTGAAGACGTCCTCGTTCCCG
>DATNFJ010000098.1:0-8792 GCA_035606455.1 Sphingomicrobium sp. | reverse complement strand
CATATGGTTCTCCTTGAACCATATTGGAACATAGAAGAGGAGCTGTAGGAAAGTGTTTTTTCACGCGAAGGCGCGAAGGCTCGAGAGCGCCAATTTCGACGAGGCAGTTGCATCGCAATCGGCTTATGAGACCAAGCTGGGGAGCGATTTGGGGCGGACGCGGTCAGCGTTGGAGGAGCCCCCATGAACATTGATTGGGCCGGCACTGGCGCGATGTTGCTCGGGGAGGGAACTTGGCTCGCGGCTTTCGCTGTCATCGGCGCGGCTTGGCTGGGCAAAAACAGACTGGAATCGTGGCGCAAATAGAAAGTCGGAGAGCGCAAACTCTCTGAAGCCGAGCGCTTCGGGGCTTGCCGCTACTTCGAGCGGAGAACTGCATTCGCAACTACGACAACGGTCTGACCGCTTCTATGAAATCGCGAGTTCCGAGAGCCAAACCCGTCAGTGACACGTCTAGGACGATCCCGAGCATGCCGCCCGATGAGCTGACCGCCTTGATCGTGGCGTCGCATCCACGGCCCTCTCCATGGACCGCATCTTGCAACCAACAATCACGAGCAATGTATCCGATGGTCTGACCATCCGCCGTCACAACTGCGAGCGCTCGCTCATCGTACGGATTACCGAGCTCGTGAAGGACTCGGACGCGCTGTCCAACCGAGCACCGTCGAATTGCAGATTGGTAATTCGCCTCGCCGACTATTCCGACAGGATACACTCCCGAGCCGCCGGGCCTCGGAGCCTCCTCGTCATCTCCGCCGACGCGCACCTTCATGCCCACACTATGCCATGTCGCGGCACTGTTCGAAACTGGCGGAGACGGAGGGATTCGAACCCTCGGTACGGGAAATCCCCGTACGGCGGTTTAGCAAACCGCTGGTTTCAGCCACTCACCCACGTCTCCGCTAAGCGGCCAGCGAAGGGCGGCTATAGAGGTGGGTTTCCCGCCCTTCAACCTCACCACGTATCATTCGGTTGACTCTCGAATCGAAGACATCAGGATGGCGGAAGTTGCGTCGAGGGGGGCCGTTCAGATGGCGATTGTTCGCAGAGAAGTTAGTGACCGCACACCAGTCGGCAAATTCTTCAAGTATCTCTTCATTGCATTTAACATATTGATGCCAATCCTCTTGTTCGCAGGGTGTGCCGCCGCGTCAAATGGTATAGCCAATGCTGGCGCTGGCTCTGACTATCCTGATGCAGCTACTGCTGGCGCAACCATCGGCGCAGGTCTCGCGATGGGGAGCTTGCTATTCGTCTGGCTAGTTGGCGACGTCGTGCTCGGGCTTTTGGTTCTCTTCACACGAAGAAAGAAGATTGTGGAGGTAGACGAGTAGACGCTCTCGATAACGAGGAGCCGCCTGATGTTTTGCAACCAATGCGGGCAGCGCATCGCTGACGATTCTCGCTTCTGCAAATTCTGCGGTTCGTCGCAGTCGGAGCAACCTAGTCAGACTGCTATTTCCAAACGCGCCGACCCAGCTCCATCGCGAGCGAAGGACAACACGGCCAAAATCATCGCGGGCGTGGGCGTTGCAATCCTTTTGGTCATCATCCTTGCCAGTCTTGGAAGCGGGCCAAACTCAGCCTCCAGCCCGGACGCGAATAGCGCCAGCGCGGCAGCGGTCATGTCCAATTCGAGCGACGCCGGCGCGACCCAACCTGCCCAAGCAGCCGACAATTGGTCGTATTCGACGGACACAGATCAGGTGCGCGGCGGCACTACCTACTATGCCACGACTACTAGCACGAACAGCATCCACCAAGATTTCCCGTACTCGCCCGAGACCACCATGACGCTCACAGTTCGGAAGTCACCTGCTTACGGGACCGACGTCTTGCTGCAGATTAGTTCAGGGCAGATGATGTGCCCGTCGTACGAAGGTTGCAGTGGAACTATTCGTTTCGATAGTTCCCCCCCGCAAGCGATAGAATTCAACGGCCCCACAGACAGCAGCAGCGAGGTGGTCTTTGTGCGAAACGCCAGCTCCTTCCTCGCGAAACTGAAGAAGGCAAAGAAGCTCGTTGTTGAGAAAACGCTTTACGAGGCGGGTGCTCCCCAGTTCGAGTTCAACGTCGCGGGGCTAAAGTGGGAACATTGAGCTGAGGACATTTCTGACCAGGACGTTTGCTATTTGGGTGTCACCTCCAGCCGGGCGTCGAGGCTCATCGCTTCGCCGGGCGCGAGGACGCGCATGCCGAGCTCCGGCCATTCGCTTTCGGGGTGGTTGAGCGCGCAATTGGCGTGGGTGACGGGCTCGGCGACGAAGATGCCGCCCTGCGGGGGCGAATAGAGCTGGAAGAATTTCGCTTGCGGCGAGGACAGGCGGAGGTCGTAGGGCCAGCCGGGGTCGGTCATGTGCGCCTCCCCGCCCCAGCCGCCGAAGCCGTTGTCGAGGTCCTGGCCGCAGACGTGGCGGTTCTTAAGGTCGTAGCGGCCCTCGGCCGGGACCTTGGCGACGGGGAGCACATGCTCGTCGACCGTCCAGGCGCTCTCGACCTTCGTGTCGATCTTCGTCCCGGCGCCGCAGGGGAAATAGGGGTGAAAGCCGAGGCCGCAGGGCATCGGGTCGGCGCTGGTGTTGCGGCAGGCGAGGCGGATCGAGAGGCCCTTGTCGTCGAGCGCGAAATGCTGCCGCGCTTCGTAGGACCAGGGCCATTCGCCGTGGCGGTGATGGTAGGTGAGGACCGCGCTCGCCTCATCGTGCGTCTCGACCGCCCACGGGTTGAGCCAGCCCTGGCCGTGGAGCGGGCTGGGGTCGCCCGGCATGTTCGGCTGAAGCCGGACGGTGCGGCCGCGGAAGGTGAAACAGCCGCCGCGGATCCGGTTCACATAAGGGACGAGCGGGAAGCAGTCCGCGTCGAGGACCTTTTCGAGCGGACTGTGGCATTTGCGCAATATCGGGTGCTGGGCCCCTCCGCCGGTCCATTCGAACGCGGAAATACATCCGCCGATTGAAGGACTTAGCTCCAGCCTCAAATTGCCGGCGGCGAGGCTGACCGTGTCCGTTTCCCGACCCGTGGAATTCACCATGATTCACAGCCCCGCAACTTCTCTGGGGATAAAGGACGAATGCGGATTGCGCGTGGATTCGCGCAGCCTGTATTGAACGCCCCGGGGGCCGGGGAGGGTCACTTTGAAGAGACGAGTCAAGGATTTCGTCGAGATCGCGGACCAGATTTCGCTCGACGAACTCATCGAGAAACTGGCCGAGCTGCGCGCCGGCCTGCCCGATCCGACCGAAGCCGAGCTGCGGCTGCGCGGCGACGAGGTGTTCGGGCACCGCATCACCATCTCCTACTTCCGCGAGCAGACCGACGAGGAAGCCGAGATCGAGAAGCGCTACGCCGAGGCGACCAAGGAGGCCAAGGCGCGCGAGCTCGAGCGGCTGCAGGCCGAGCTGGGCGTGGTGTGCTACGCCGCGCCGGGCAAGCGCGGGAAATTGCGGATCGTGGCTTAAGGGGCGACCACACACCCCTCACCCTCCCACTGCTTCGCAGCGGGCCCCTCCCTCTCCCGCTGGCGGGAGAGGGGCTAGGCGGGCCTGAAGTTCAGGGCGAGGCCGTTCATGCAGTAGCGCAGGCCCGTCGGCTTGGGGCCGTCATCGAAGACGTGGCCGAGATGGCCGCCGCAGCGCGCGCAGAGCACCTCGGTGCGCTCCATCATCAGGCTGTGATCGGCGCGGGCGACGACGGCGTGCGGGAGCACCTGCCAGAAGCTCGGCCAGCCGGTGCCGCTCTCGAACTTGGTCGCCGAGCTGAACAGAGGCTCGGCGCAGCCGGCGCAGACGAATGTGCCCTTGCGATGCTCATTGAGGAGCGGGCTCGAGAAGGGCGGCTCGGTCGCCGCTTCGCGAAGCACGGCATAGCGCCTGGGGCCGAGCATGTGCTGCCACTCAGCGGGCGTGTGCATGACGGCGAAATGCCCGGCGGGCGCCGCCGAGCTGCCGCTCCGGCCGAACAGCAGCAGGCCGACCGCGCCGGCGCCGGCGAGCCCGAGAAATGCCCTGCGGTCAGTCATGGTCGCGATCCTCCGTAAACCGACGACTCAAGTCCACTAGCCGACTCAAGCTGAACCGGACAGGAATCGGTGGCGGAGCGGGAGGGATTCGAACCCTCGATACGGTTTTGCCGTATACTCACTTTCCAGGCGAGCGCCTTCGACCACTCGGCCACCGCTCCGCATGCCAGGAAGGCGGACCATCTAAGGGGGAAGCCCACGACCGGCAAGGTTGCCCGCCGTAACGAGCGCCCCTAGGTCAACGCCATGACCCCCGCCGAGCGCCTTGCCGGACGCGTGCTGAGCGCCGCCCAGATCGAGGCGATCGCGAGGGCCACCATCGACCGCCTGCCCTCGCCGTTCGCCGAAAGCCTCGGCGACGTGGTGCTGATGATCGAGGAGGTCGCGGGGCCCGACACCGCGCGCCGGCTCGGGCTCGATCATCCGATGCAGCTCAGCGGCCTTTACGAAGGCGTTCCGCTCAACCTCCAGAGCGTTCAGCAGTCGGGGATGCTGCCCGAGCGGATCACGCTCTACCGCCGGCCGATCGTCGCCGAGTGGCAGTCGAGCGGGGTGAGCCTCGAGCAGCTCGTCAGCCATATCGTGATCCACGAGGTCGGGCACCATTTCGGCTTCTCCGACGACGAGATCCACGCCCTCGAGGACGAGGCGGAGTGACGGCGCTGCTGCGGTTCGACGCGGTGGCGCTGCGCCGCGGCGGCCGGCTGCTGTTCGAAGGGCTGAGCTTCGCGATGGGACCAGGCGAGGCGCTGCAGGTGACGGGACCGAACGGGAGCGGCAAGTCGAGTTTGCTCAGGCTGGCGGCGGGGCTGCTGTGCGCGGAAAGTGGGCGGATAGACAGGTCGACGCTCGCGCTGGCGGACGACAATGTCGCGCTCGACCGCGAGTTGGCGCTCGCCCGCGCGCTTCGATTCTGGGGCGGCCCAGTCGATCCCGCGATGGAAGCGGTGGGGATCGCGCACCTCGCCGGCGTGCCGATGCGCCTGCTCTCGTCCGGACAGCTGAAGCGCGCGACGCTCGCCCGGGTGGTCGCGTCGGGTGCGCCGCTGTGGCTTCTCGACGAGCCGCTGAATGCACTCGACCGCGAAGGAACCGAGCGGCTGGCCGGGATTGTCGAACGCCATCGCGCCAGTGGCGGGGCCGTGGTGGCCGCGTCGCACCAGCCGCTGCCCGGCAAGTGGCGGACGCTGGAGCTCGGCGCATGATGGGGGCTTTGATCGTCCGCGACGCGCGGCGCGGGTTTGCCGGTGCGGCGTGGCTTCCGATCGCCTTCTTCCTGTTGGTGGCGGCGCTGGTGCCCTTCGCCATAGGGCCGGACGCGCGGGTGCTGGCGCGGATCGGGCCGGGCGTGTTGTGGATCGCGGCGCTGACCGCCGCGCTGCTGCCGATCGAGCGGCTGATCGAGCCCGACCGCGCCGACGGGGTGCTCGACCAGCTGACGCTTTACGGCGCCGCGGAAGAAAGCATCGCCTTCGGAAAAACCGTCGCCCACTGGCTGACGTTCGCGCCGCTGCTGTTGGTTGCGGCGGTGCCCGCTTCGGCCTTGCTGGCGCTGGACGGGCGTTCGCTCGCGAGCACCGAGCTTGCGCTACTCATCGGGACGCCGGGGCTTGCATCGCTCGCCGTCGCCGTCGCCGCGGTGACTGCCGGCCTGCCGCGCGCCGGCTCGCTCGCCGGGCTGCTGCTGCTCCCGCTCGCGGTGCCGCTGCTGATCTTCGGCGCGGCCGACGCTTATTTGCTCGAGGGCGCGATCTCGCTGTTGCTGACGGCCGGTGCACCGTTCGTCGCGGGCGCGGCGATCAGGGCCGGAAGAACATAAGAGTCATTCGTCCTGAGCGGAGCGCCGAAGGCGTGTAGTCGAAGGGCGTCTCGCCCCAACGGCCGTGAAACGCCCTTCGACTTCGCTCAGGACGAACGAGGGGAGGCTACTTGCTCCAGCGCGCGAAGATCGCGGTGGGGAGCAGCAGCCCCCGCGCTTCTTCGCGCACGGACATCTCGCCCGTGTCCACGGTGCCGCCGAGGTCGCCGAACGTCTGCTTCACCAGCTCGCCGATCGCCAGGGCGGACATGCGCACCGCATAGACGGTGAGCACGAGAAAGCGGCTATTCTCGTCGAGCAGCTTGCGGCAGTCGGCGAGCAGCGGGCTTAGATTCTCCTCCAGGCGCCAGACCTCGCCGGTCGGTCCGCGCCCGAACTTGGGCGGGTCGAGCAATATGCCATCGTAGCGCCGGCCGCGCCGGACCTCGCGCGCGGTGAACTTGCCTGCATCGTCGACGATCCAGCGGATCGGGCGGTCATCGAGACCGGAAAGCGCTGCATTCTCTTTCCCCTGCTCGACGGATTTCTTGGACGCGTCGACGTGCACCATCCGCGCGCCGGCTTCGCTGAGCGTCAGCGTGCCGACGCCGGTGTAGCCGAACAGGTTGAGCACGTCGGCGTCGGCCGAGCGCTCCCGCATCCAGTCCCATTGCGGCGCCATGTCGGGGAAGAAGCCGAGGTGGCGGAACGGAGTCAGCGAGGCGGCGAAGCGGACGTCTCCGCGCGCGAGCTCCCACTGTCGCGGCACGGGCCGGTGCTGGACCCAGCGGCCGCCGCCCTCCTCGTCCGAGCCAGGGACGAAGGTGGCGTCCGGGTCCCAGTCGCCTGCCGCGGGCGCCCACATCGCCTGCGGCTCCGGCCGGACTACCTTGATGTCGCCGTAGCGTTCGAGCTTTTGGCCGCCACCGCAATCGATCAGGCCCCAGTCGCTCCAGGGCTCGGCGACGAGCGTCGTGAGTTCGGTCACGCAGCCAATGCGAGCTGGGTCCCGACGGAGGCCACGGCGGCTCGCCCGTCGAGCAATGCCGCGCCCGCCTCTTTCGCCGATGCGGCATCGACGGAGCGCAGGTGTTCGAGCAGCTCGTCGACCGAGAGAACGCGGCCGAACACTTCGATCGACCGGGCCATGTGGTCGGCGCGGCCCTGCGCGCTTTCGAAGCTCATCAGCAGCCCGGCTTCGAGCTGGGTGCGGGCGCGCTGGACCTCGGCATCGGTCAGGGTCTCGACCGCATCGGCAAGGATGGAGCGCGCGAGGTGCATGGATTCGACCGCGCGATTGCGGTCGGCGGCGCAACTCAGCGCGACGATTCCGGTGTCGGCATAGGCCTGCTGCCAGGCGCTGACCGAATAAGCGAGGCCGCGGTCCTCGCGAAGTTCCTGAAACAGCCGCGACGACATGCCGCCGCCGATCGCCTGGACGAAGACGGAAAGTGCCGGGATTCGCGGGTCCGAGGCGGCAAAGCCTGGGAGGCCAAGGCACCAGTGCGCCTGCTCGAACTCGCGGCGGTCGTTGCGCACTCCGCCAGTGAACTCCGCCCTGCCGATCGGGACGCCGGGCCAATTTTCCATGTCGCCGAACAGCCGCTCGGCGAGCTTCAGCAATTCATCGGGCTCGATCCGCCCGCTCGCCGCAAGGATCAGGCGCGAGGGCACGAGCTCATCGCGGATCCAGGCGCGGCAATCCTGCGCGGTGATCGCGCTCAGCGTCTCCTCGCAGCCGAGCACCGAGCGGCCGAGCGGCTGGGCGCCGAACGCGGCCTCGAACAAATGGTCGTGGACGAGGTCGTCGGGCGAATCGACGACTTCGCCGAGCTCCGACAGGATCACGGTCTTCTCGCGCTCGAGATGATCCTCGTTGAGGTGCGGGGCGCGCAGGAAATCGGCGATCAGCTCGGCGAGCAGCGCTGAGTCCTTGGCCAGCGTGCGGCCGTAGAATACGGTCTGGTCGCGGGCGGTCCACGCGTTGATGATCCCGCCGACGTCCTCGATGCTTTCCGCGATCTGACGCGTGTCGCGCGATCCCGCGCCTTTGAACACCATATGCTCGACGACATGGGCGAGGCCGTTCAAATGTTCCGGCTCCGAGCGCGAGCCGACCATTGCATAGACGCCGAGCGCGACCGATTCGGCGTTCGGCAGCGGGTCGACCGCGACCGTCAGGCCGTTGGGCAGCACGTGCATCTCACCGCTCAAGACTTGCGCCGCTCCTCACGCCATTTCTTCCGCACCGCCAGAACATAGATAAGCAGCGCGATTGCCGCAAAGCTGAACCATTGCAGCGCGTACATGCGATTGCGGCCGGGGGTGACCGGTACCGCATTCTCGACCGACGGGAGCCCGGCGGGGTCGAGGCCAGCCGGAGCTGCCGCGGCGACGAGCCTGATCTGATGAAGCCGGTCGGGTACGATGACCCCGCTGACGAGGCCGCCGCTCCAGCTGACCTTGCGGTTCGGGTCTTCCGACCAGCCGAGCTCGACGCTCATGCCCATGCCGCCCGGCCCGATCGCGCAGTCGACGATGTGCGCCCAGCCGACGTCGCCGTTGCGGTTGCGGCCCGCGGCCTCGCGCTGGCCGGTGACCTTCGGGCAGAAGCCGCTGGCCCAGCGGAACAGCGGAAGCGGGCCCTTGATCGGCCCGACCGGGTAGCTGATCGGCGGAAGCTTCGCCGCCGCATGATATTGCGCGAGGAGCCGCTCATTCTCGTGGGCGCGGCGGAGTTGCCAGAAGCCGAGCCAGACCATCAGCGCGACCGCAGCGACGACGATGATCGTCGGAACAATAGGCATCCGGCGCGTCATGGACGCGCGAGTCTCACGCCGCGTGCGGCGCGCCCCATCCGCCCCAGACGTAGATCGAGGTGAACAGGAACAGCCACACGACGTCGACGAAGTGCCAGTACCAGGCCGCCGCCTCGAATCCGAAATGCTGCCTGGGCGTGAAGTCGCCGCGGTT
>DATNFJ010000097.1:0-6088 GCA_035606455.1 Sphingomicrobium sp. | reverse complement strand
GGGTCGAGCACGACGCGGTTGGTGGTCCGCCGGACCGTCTCCTCAAGCAGGTTCTGGAACAGCCGGTCGGGCGTATCGACCCACTGGAGGTTCGTCACATATTGGACGTCCGTAGGCGAAATCTGGACCGGGACGCGGGTGGCGCGCAGCTGCTCCGCGACGATCGGCACTTCGATGGTGACAGCTTGCCCCGCGCTCGCGGTTCGCGCGATCGGGCCGGGGTCCGCGGCCTCCGGAGTCAGGGTCGCAAGCGTGACCGGGCCCTTGGCGCCGCCGCCGAGCAACCCGCCTAGCGAACAGGCGCCGAGCGCCGCGGCCAAGCCGATCGAAGCGATAGTCCTGGTAAGCAGCCTCATCTGGATTTTCCTGGCTTGTAGTCGGGCAGCTTCTCGGGACCGAGCGCACCGCCGAGGCCCTGCCGGTTGACGCGGTTCGAAACCTGTTCGAGCGACTGCGAAAGATCGCGGAGATCGTGCACGAGCTTGTTGGCCTCGGGGAGCGTCGACTTGCTGAATGTCTGCACGCCCGGCCGGGCATCGGTGATCATGCCGTTGAGATTGTCGGCCGCCTGCTTGGCCGCGATGATCGCCTGGTTAAGGTTGGTGACCGCCTGCCGCCCCTGCCCGTTCACCAGCTGATTGGCGTTATTCGACAAGGCTGCAATGTTGTTGGCGGCAATGCCCGCATTGTGCGCGGTGACACGCAGCTCGGCGATCGTGTCGGCCATCGCCGGCGCCTGGCGGCGCAAGGTCGCCGTGGTCGCATCGATATTTTCGAGGATGTCGGAGATGGAATTCTGGTTCTTGTCGGACAGCAGCTCGGTCAGCCGCTCGGTCAGCGTCTGGATTCGCGCGAGCAGCTCCGGAGCGCTGTTGAGCAAGGCGCTGAGCCCGCTCGAGCTGGCCGGGATCACGGGGCAGCCCTGCGGGCCCATCTGGGTGATCGGCGGCCGCCCGCGCTGGGCGCCGTTCAGCTGGATCTCATTGGCGCCGGCAAGGCTGATGCTGTGGATTTCCGCGGTCGTGCCTTCGAGCACGGGCGTCTGTGGGTCGACGCTGATCCGCACCCACACGAACTCGGGCCGGTTGGGAAGCAGCGAGACCTTGTCGACCTGGCCGACGTGGACACCGGAGAAGCTGACGTTCGAGCCCTTGTCGATTCCGCCCACCGCCGGGAAATAGACGTCATAGCATTTGGACGTCTTGCCGGAGATGCCGGTCAGCCAGACGATGAACAGCAACGTGCCGATGAGCAGCGCCACGGTCACGGCGCCGACCATCACGTAGTTCGACCGGGTCTCCATCTAGGCTACCACCTCGTGCTCGTAGCTTGCGGCAGCAGCGCGCCCCCGCGGACCGTTGAAATACTCTTGTATCCAAGGATGGTCCAAAGCCAATAGTTGCGGGATCGTTCCGACCGCGACGACATGCTTGTCGGCCAGCACCGCGATGCGATCACAGATGGCGTGAAGCGTGTCGAGATCGTGGGTAATCAGGAACACCGTGAGATCGAGCCGCTGCTGGAGCGAGCGAATCAACTCGTCGAACGCCGACGCGGCGATCGGGTCGAGGCCGGCCGTGGGCTCATCGAGAAACAGCAGCTCCGGATCGAGGGCGAGGGCGCGGGCAAGGCCGGCGCGCTTCACCATCCCGCCTGAAAGCTCCGACGGATATTTCGGACCGGCGTCGGGCGGAAGGCCACCCATCGCGATCTTGTAGGACGCGATCTCGTCGAGCAGCGGCGGGTGGAGGTACGGGAAATATTCCCGGATCGGCACCTCGACATTCTCGGCCACGGTAAGCGTGGAGAATAAAGCGCCGTTCTGGAACAGGATGCCCCAGCGGCGGCGGATGTTCTTGGCTTCATCCTCGTCGCGGCCGATCATGTTCTCGCCGAGGACCTCAATGTCTCCCGAATCGGGCGTCTGCAGACCGATGATCGAGCGCAGCAGCACCGACTTGCCGGTGCCCGAACCGCCGACGACGCCGAGAATCTCGCCGCGGCACACGGTGAGGTCGAGATTGTCGTGGATCACCTGCTCGCCGAAGCTGTTGCGCAGCCCGCGTACCGTGATGACCGGATGGCAGCCCTCCGGCACGCGGGACGGATCGAGGTCCTTGGGAACCTCCGTCATACCCATCCGATCGAGCTGAAGAAGACCGCGAATACGGCGTCAAGCACGATCACGAGGAAGATCGACTGAACGACCGCGGTCGTGGTCCGCGAACCAACCTCTTCGCTGTTGCCCTGGACCAGCATGCCCTGAAAGCAGCCGGCAAGTGCGATGATGAAGCCGAACACGGGCGCCTTGATGAGCCCGACCCAGAGATCCGTGATCGGAGTCACTTCGTGCAGGCGCTGGATGTAGGTGATCGGCGGAATCTCGAGCGACAGCCAGACGAACACGCCGCCGCCGAGTAGGGCAAGGAGCATCGCCCAGAAGGCGAGCAGCGGCATCATCACGACGGCCGAGATGATCCGCGGGATCACCAGCGCCTCGATCGGCGAGACGCCGATCGTCCGCATCGCGTCGATCTCCTCGGTAATCTTCATCGTGCCGAGCTGCGCAGCGAATGCGGAGCCGGAGCGGCCGGCGACCATGATCGCCGTCATCAACGTGCCGAGCTCGCGGATCGTGATCCGGCCGATGAGGTTGATGGTGTAGACCTGCGCCCCGAACTGGGCGAGCTGGACCGACCCCTGCTGGGCGATCACGATGCCGATGAGGAAGCTCATCAGGCCGATGATTCCCAGCGCCCGGACGCCCACGACGTCGAACCGCTGGACGACCGCGTTCACCCGGAACCTCTTGGGCCGGCGGATGACGTTGGCGAAGGCGACCAGCGTTGCACCGAAGAAGCCGAGCAGGCCCAGCAGCGTGACTCCGGTCTCGGACATCCACTCGCCGAGCTCGCTGAGCACGCGCAGGAAGCTCGCCGGCTGTTCGGGATGGACCTTGGCCGGCGCATCGAACTCACGCACCTGCTTCAACAGGCTGACTTCATCGCGGCTTGCGCCGATGACCTTGGCGCCGCGGTCGCGGACGGTGCGGTAGACGATCCAGGCGCCGACCGTGTCCATTCGGTTGATCTCGGACAGGTCGATGGTCAGCGGGTCGGGCATGGCGTCGATTTCGCGCTGAGTCGTCGCCGCGCGCGTGATCGTGAGCGCGCCCGCAACCCGGTAAACCGAGCCATGCGCTTCGTCCCCCTCGTGGCGATCGGGATCGGCCATTGCCGCGAGTGATGCGCGATTAGCGCTACAGGAGCAAGTCAGCGGTTAACGGGCCCCTTTCCTGCCGCCGGGCCGCTCTTTATGCCCGTCGCGATGACCGGCGCGCCGCCCCTGTTGTTTGTGCCCGTGGGAGCCAGCACCGCGCGGCCATTCGGAATGAATGCGCGCGACCGCGCCTGCAGGCTGGCGGCAAATGCGGGCCTGGAGTGCGCCGACGCACCTCGGGCGGACTGCGCAGCGCTGCTCGCGAGCATGGATTATGCGTGGGACCCGGCCTGGCTGAAGGCGATGCGGGTGCGGCCCGGTGCGATGCTGACCCTGGACGGCGAGCCGGTCATGGCGCACGTCGCCGCAGGTGCAAATGCGGCCGCCGCGGCGGCGGGCCTCGAGGATCACCAGCCCGTGGCCGGTTACGACCTGCTTCCCGCCGAATCCACCGAGCTCAGCTATGCCGAGCTGAGGAAGCGCGAGTGTCCGTTCGTGCTGCGCCTCGACTCCGATGATCCGGAACCCGTCGAGCGCGCCGCCTATGACGCCGCCTACAAAGGCGTGACCGACGTCCTGACGCTCTACCTGTGGCGAAGACCGGCCTTCTATCTGACTCGCTGGGCCGCGCGCGCCGGTCTTGCGCCGAACCTCGTCACAATGGTCGGCGCAATCCTGTGCGTCCTCGCCTTCGTCCTCTTCTGGAAGGGCGAATATTGGTGGGGTGTGCTGTCGGGCTTCGTCTTCATGGTGCTCGACACGGTCGACGGAAAGCTCGCGCGGGTGACCGGCGCGTCCTCGAAATGGGGCGAGGTGTTCGACCATGGGATCGACATCGTTCACCCGCCCTTCTGGTATTGGGCGTGGGAGCATGGACTCGCGACCTACGGCCGGCCGCTGGAGCCGGTGTTCGCGACCATGGTCCTGGGGGCGATCGTCGGCGGCTATGTCGCGCAGCGGATCATCGAAGGCATTTTCATCAAGCGCCTGGGCCTCGAAATCCACGTGTGGCGGCCGATCGACAGCAAGTTCCGGCTCGTCACCGCGCGGCGCAACCCGAACATGATCATCCTGGTTGCGGCATTGCTTTTCCGGCGGCCGGACATCGGCCTCGAGCTCGTTGCCGCATGGACCATTATCAGCCTGATCTTCCACGCGGTCCGGCTGGCGCAGGCCAGCGAACGCCTGGGCCGCGGCGAGCGCATCGTCTCGTGGCTCGAAGCATGACCTGGACCGCGGTTGTGCTTGCGGGGTCGCGCCCGGGACGCGATCCGTTCGCCGAGCAGTTCGGGACCGATTTGAAGCCGCTGATCCCGGTCGCGGGCGAGCCGATGGTGCGCCGTCCTGTGCGCGCGCTGCTCGAGACCAAGGGCGTCGGTAAAATCCTGGTCGTCAGCCAGTCGCCCGATCGTGTCGCCGCCGTCCTGCCCAAGAGCCGAAAGATCAAAGTTCAGGAGTCGCAGGGGACGATTGCCGAGACGATCGAAATGCTGATCCTCAAACATGTCGCTGCCTTTCCGATGCTAGTGACGACCGCCGACCACGCGCTTCTCGATAGCGACATGCTCGCCGAATTCATCCGCGTGGCCGAGGGCGCCGACCTCGCCCTCGGTGTGGTCGAACGGCAATCGTTGATGGCCCGCCTGCCGCAGACGAAGCGCACGTGGATCGCGTTTCGCGGCGGCGCCTATTCGGGCGCGAACCTGTTCGCCTTCGGTTCGATCAAGGCCCTTGCCGGAATCGAGCAATGGCGTTCCGTCGAGCAGGACCGGAAGAAGGGCTGGCGGCTGCTCTCAGTGCTGGGCCCGTTCCTGCTGCTCGGCGCGCTCCTGCGGATGCGCACCATCGAGCAGACCGTCGCGGCGATGGCGCGGAGGCTCGGCATGAGCGCGCGCGTGGTCCTGCTCAGCAATCCGCTCGCGGCGGTCGACATCGACAAGCCCGTCGACCATGCAATCGTCGAAGCGATCCTCGCCGGCAAAGCATGAGCGATCTTGCGATCTACGACATGGATCGGACGGTAACGAGGCGGCCGACCTACACGCCGTTCCTTCTGCATTGCGCGACGCGACGGGCACCGTGGCGACTGCTGCTCCTGCCATTCGTTGCGCTATCGATGATTGCCTATGGCGTGAGGCTGATCGACCGCGCGCGCCTCAAGGAGATCAATCATCACCTGCTGATCGGCGCGCACATTCATCCAAAGGATCTGAAGCCGCTCGTCGATGGCTTCGCGGATGCGCAGGTGGCAAAAAATATCCGGCCCGGTGCGCGCAAGGCGATGGCCCGCGACAAGGCGGAAGGGCGGCGGGTGGTGCTCGCGACCGCATCCTATCGGCTTTACGCCGACGCCATAGCCGAGCGGCTCGGCTTCGATGACGTGATCGCCACCGGCTCGGTGATCGGCTTGGACGAGCGCGTGCACGCGAAGATCGCGGGGGAAAATTGCTACGGCCCGGCAAAGCTGCGGATGATCGCAAACTGGGTCGAGAAGTCGGGGCTCAAGGGCGTGCACGGCCACGTCCGCTTCTATTCGGACCATGTTTCCGACTGCCCTGTCTTCGAGTGGGCAGACGAAGCTGTCGCCGTGAACCCGCACGGCAAGCTCCGCCGGCTTGCGGAGGAACGGGGCTGGGCGATCGAGGACTGGGGTTAGGTCGCGAAGCTCGGGTCGAGCCGATAGGCTTTGCGCTTGAGAGCGGGCCAGGCGAGCAACTTCGCGGCGACGGGAAGCGCGAGCTTGCCCTGCTGCGCCGCCACCTCGGGCGCGCCCTGGGGCGGATTGTTCACTTCCGTCCCGCCCGCGAGCGCCATCACCTGTGCCTGGCACGCGCGCTCGAGGGTGTAGAGGCGGATGAACGCCTCGCCG
>DATNFJ010000096.1:0-40756 GCA_035606455.1 Sphingomicrobium sp. | reverse complement strand
CCGGCGGCCAGCAGATTCCGCTGAAAGAGCTCGCGAACATCTCTGTGACCAACGGCGCATCCTTCATCTACCGCGAGAACAATAGCCGCTTCATCGGCGTGCAATTCTCGGTCGAGGGGCGCGACCTCGCCGGCGCGGTGCAGGACGCGATGGCGCAGGTGTCGCGCAAGGTGGCGCTGCCGCAAGGCTATCGCGCCGACTGGGGCGGCGAATATAGCGAATATACCGCTTCGCGCGCGCAGCTGATGACGATCGTGCCGCTGACCCTGCTGTTGATCTTCCTGCTGCTCTTCTTCCTCTACCGGAACTTCAAGTTCCCGGCGATCGCGCTGGTCGGCGTGCTGATGTCCGCGCCCGTCGGCGGAATCCTCGCGCTGTGGCTGACCGGGACGGCCTTCTCGGTGTCGTCCGGGATCGGGTTCCTGGCGCTGTTCGGAGTCTCGATCCAGACGGCTCTCGTCTACATCTCCTACGTCAACGAGCTCCGTCTCGGCGGCACGCCGATCACAGAGGCGGTCCACGAGGCCGCGGTGCTGCGGCTGCGTCCGATCATGATGACGGCCCTGGTCGCGGCGATCGGCCTCCTTCCGGCAGCGGTCGCGACCGGCGTCGGGACCGATACCCAGCGGCCGTTCGCGATCGTGATCGTCGGCGGTCTGATCACCTGCCTCGCAATCATCATCTTCCTGATGCCGGCGCTCTACACGTTGGTCGCACGCGAGGGCGATCGCCTCGAAGTCTGACGCGGCTGTCATTTGAATATTCGAGCGCCGCTCGGCTAGGGCGTGGTCATGGCCGGGCACGCCCATTCGCATTCGCATCCGCATCCGGGAGACTTCAGCCGCGCCTTTGCGCTCGGCATTGCGCTCAACGTCGCGATTGTGCTGCTCGAAGCGGTCTTTGGATTCCTGTCAGGATCGATGGCGCTGCTCGCGGATGCCGGCCACAATCTTTCCGACGGGCTCGGGCTGGTCGTCGGCTGGGCGGGCGCGGTCATGGCCAAGAGGTCGCCGTCGCGGCGATTCACCTACGGCCTCAAGAAGGCATCGATCCTCGCCGCGCTCATCAATGCGCTGCTTCTTCTGCTGGCCGTCGGCGCAATCGCGACGGAGTCGATCCACCGGCTTATCCTTTCAGCGAAAACCGACCCCAAGGCGATGGTCTGGGTCGGCGCCGCGGCGATCGTGATGAACGGTCTGACCGCATTGCTCTTCGCCCGCGGCCGCGCGCGCGACATCAACGTTCGCGCCGCGTTCCAGCACATGGCGGCCGATGCGGGCGTCTCCGCCGGTGTGGTGGTCGCGGGGCTTTTGATTCAGTGGACGGGGCGCGAGTGGATCGACCCCGCGGTCAGCCTGCTCGTCGCCGCCGTGATCCTGTGGGGCACGTTTGGCCTGCTCAGGGAATCGCTTGGAATGTCGCTGATGGGGGTGCCAGCCGGAATCGACGTCGAGCATGTCGAGGCTGAACTATCGCGGCTCGACGGAGTCGAGGCGGTCCACGACCTGCACATCTGGCCACTGAGCACGACCGAGACGGCATTGACCGCGCACATCGTGACGACGGTCGCCGATTATCCCGACAGCCTGCTCGAAAATGCCCGCGCCGTGCTTCACGACCGCTTCCATATCGAGCATTGCACGATCCAGGTCGAACGCCACCATTCCGCCCACCACGACGATTGTTGATCCATGAATGTGACGCATCTCGAATGCTCCCTAACCGGAGAACGCTACGAAGCCGGCCGCCCACACAACCTCAGCCGAGCGGGCAAGCCGCTGCTGGTTCGCTACGACACCGACGCGGCGAAGAAGACGATGGGTCGCGAGAGCCTCGCGGCGCGCGCACCCGGCATGTGGAAGTGGCGCGAGCTTCTGCCCAACGACGGCGATCCGGTGAGCCTGGGCGAGCCCGAGACGCCGATCGTGCCGCTCCCCAACATCGCGGCGCGGGAGGGCGCGTCGACTCTGCTTGTGAAGGATGAAGGGCGGCTGCCCACCGGCTCGTTCAAGGCACGCGGTCTCGCCATGGCGGTGACGATGGCGAAGCAGTTCGGGATCGAGCGAATGGCGATGCCGACCAACGGCAATGCCGGCGCGGCGCTCGCCGCCTACGGAGCGCGCGCGGGGATGGAGACGATCGTCATCTGCCCGGCCGAAACGCCCGAGATCAACGTCACCGAAACTGCGGCCTACGGCGCGCACGTCTATGTCGCCGACGGGCAGATCGACGAATGCGGCGCGCTGGTCGGCAAGGGCGCGGCGGAAGGGCTGTGGTTCGACTGCTCGACCCTGAAAGAGCCGTACCGCCTCGAAGGCAAGAAGACGATGGGTTTCGAGCTGGTCGAGCAGCTCGGCTGGGAAGTGCCCGATGCGATCTTTTACCCGACCGGCGGAGGCACCGGCCTCATCGGCATGTGGAAGGGGTTCGACGAGCTCGAAGCGGTCGGGCTGATCGGATCGAAGCGCCCGCGGATGTACGCCGTCCAGGCGGAGGGCTGCGCGCCAATGGTTCGCGCGTTCGAGAAGGGCGACGAATTCGCCGAACGGTGGGAGAATGCAGCGACGGTCGCGACCGGCATCCGCGTACCCAAGGCGGTCGGCGATTTCCTGATCCTGCGCGCGGTACGCGAGAGCGGCGGTGCGGCGATCGCGGTGTCCGAGGAGGCGATCCTTCAGGCGGTCGAGGACGCAGCGCGCGACGACGGGTTCCTGTTGTGCCCCGAAGGCGGGGCGGTGCTGGCCGCGTGGCGCAAGGCGCTCGGCCAGGGGTTGGTCGGGAAGGACGAGCGCGTGGTGCTGTTCAACTGCGCCAACGGGAACAAATATCCGCTGCCGGACAAGTCGAAGCGGCTGGAGTTGGAGAGCGCGACTCCCGAACAGCTTTAGCCGTCAGGCCCGCGAAGGCGGGAATTCCACTCCGCCGTCCGTGCTTGGAAGGGAGCGCAGCCCAGTTTTTGCGGGGAGATGTGGTTTTGGTGCCCCATAAACGAGTAAACCCCGGCAGCCGAAGCTGCCGGGGTTCCATGCTTCGTTTGTCTTTCGACTCCCGAAGCACAATTGAACAATACATCAGCCGAACGCTTGTTCCAGCGCCAAATGACCGGGGTGGCGAGAAAACTGTGGACGAATCAGTGGACAATGAAGTGCACGGAATCGGGCGACTGGCCGGATTCGCCTAAAAAGGAAGAGCCCCGACACGCTCGCGCGTGACGGGGCTCCCATGCTCCCGATCCATTGGTTCGCGCCATCGACGGGGCCGATCCAGCAGGCCTTTCAGCCCGGGTTCCGCCCCGGAGACACGAATCGGTGGTTCCGAAGCACGCGGATAGAACCGAAGGCCGCGATCTTGGTTCCTCGCACATGACGAAAAAACGCCGGCTCAGGATCGCTAGCTACAACATAAACGGGATCAATCCGCGGCTTGGCATCCTGACCCGGTGGCTCGAAGGATTCCAGCCCGACGTCGTGGGGCTGCAGGAGCTCAAATGCACCGACGCAGCTTTCCCTCGCGAAGCCATCGAAGCGCTCGGCTATTCGGCCATCTGGCATGGGCAGAAAAGCTGGAACGGGGTCGCGCTGCTGAGCCGCGTGGGTGTGCCGGTGGAAACGCGCCGGGCGCTCCCCGGCGACCCCAAGCTCGAGCAGAGCCGCTATATCGAAGCCGCGGTGTGCGGGATCCTCATCGGGAACATGTATGCGCCGAACGGCAACCCGAAGCCGGGTCCCAAGTTCGACTACAAACTCGAATGGCTCGACGCCTTGGCTGCCCACGCGAGCGACCTGCTCGACAGCGGCGCGCCCGCGCTCCTGATCGGCGATTTCAACATCATCCCGACCGACGAGGACGTGTACAAGCCCGAGCGCTGGCTGAAGGACGCCCTGTTCGCACCCGAAGGTCGCGACCGCTACCGCGAACTGGTGGCGCAAGGCTGGACCGACTCGATCCGGAACCTGTTCCCGGACAAGCGCATCTACACATTCTGGCATTACTGGCGGAATTCGTTCGAGCGCGATGCCGGCATCCGCATAGACCATATGCTGCTGAGCCCGAGCCTGGCCAAGTCGCTGAAGACGGCGAGCGTGGACCGCACGCCGCGCGGCTGGGAGAAGACCAGCGACCATGCGCCAGTGTGGGTCGAAATCGAGGTTTGACCCATTCGCATCCGTCGGCGCGGATCAGTATGACGGAGGAATGCTGAAGATCCTTCCCGCTGCGCTATTGATGGCCGCGATGACCGCCTCCTCCCAACCCCAGCATCGTCCCCGGGCCCGCGAAGCCGGGATCGTCATCGGAATCCTTCCGGCCGGTCCGCTCGATGCGATCACCGACGTCGCCGGCGTGAAGGTTGGGCAGGTGACGATCGTCGAGGGGCCGAACATCCGCACCGGGGTCACCGCGATCCTCCCGCACGGCGGCAATCTCTACCAGGACAAGGTGCCGGCCGGGTTCAGCGTCGGCAACGCCTACGGCAAGTTCATGGGCTCGACCCAGATCAGGGAGCTCGGCGAGATCGAGACTCCGATCGTGCTGACCAACACGCTGAACGTGCCCGAGGCGGCGGCGGGAATCATCGAATGGACCCTGAAGCAGCCGGGCAATGAGGAGGTGCGCTCGGTCAACGCCGTGGTCGGCGAGACCAATGACGGCACGCTGAACGATATCCGGGCACGGCGGGTGCGGCCGGCCGATGCGATCGCCGCGATCGATGTCGCGCGCGATGGGCCAGTCGAGGAGGGCGCAGTCGGAGCGGGGACCGGTACGATCGCGTTCGGCTGGAAAGGCGGCATTGGCACCAGCTCGCGCAAGCTCCCGGCGAGCCTGGGTGGCTGGACGGTCGGCGTGCTGGTGCAGACCAATTACGGCGGCGTGCTCCAGGTGGCGGGAGTCCCGGTCGGGCAGGAACTCGGTCAGTATTTCCTCAAGGACGAGCTGTCGAAGGCAAGCGGCGACGGATCGTGCATCGTCGTCGTCGCCACCGACGCCCCGCTGTCCGATCGCAACCTCGAGCGGCTCGCGCATCGCGGCCTGCTCGGCATCGCTCGGACAGGCTCGCCCATGACCAACGGCTCGGGCGAATATGCGATCGCGTTCTCGACTAGCCTCGACGTGCGCCGAACGCCCGCGCGGCGGGCCCGGCCGAGCGCCATCGTGGATCTCCCGAACGACCAGATGTCGCCCTTGTTCGAAGCCGCGGTCGAGGCTGCGGAGGAAGCGGCGATCAATTCGCTGTTCGCGGCGACTGCAACGGATGGCAACGGTCACCACATCGACGCGCTACCGGTCGACCGGGTCGTGAAGCTGTACGAACGCGCCCGGCGCTGACCGGCGCCTCGCCGGCTATTGGGCGACGGTAACCGTCACCTGGTTGGAGCAGACGGTCGTCGAACCGGCTTCGCATACGTGATAAGTATAGGTGCCGGGGTTGGTCGCGGTGCTCCTCGACCCGTTGTTGGGCAAAGTGCCGACCAGCACGCCGTTGCGGTAGAGGTCGACCGAGGCGGTCGTCGCGCCCGACCAGTTGAGCGTGACCGTCGCCGGGCTCGTCGAATAGCTCACCGTCACCATAAGCGAGATCGGCGGCGGCAGCGGTTCCGTCGGTGTCACCGTCAGCACGAGCGACGGCAAATCGACCCGATGGGACCCGCTCTCCGCATCGAGGCTGACGGACGCGTCGCTGTTCGCGGACCAGTCCGTCAGCACTTCGACCTCGATCAGGACAAAGGTGTTCGCCGGCACGACGACCGCGGTCGCGGGGAGAAGCTGGGCGAACTCGACCGGCTTGTTGTCGTCGCCGCCGAAAAAGCCGCCGTCCACTCCCGCCGATATCACGTCCTGCTGCTCGACGATCGAGCTGACGCTCGAATCCATGCCCCAGACGGTGGTTTGCACATGGACCTTCGCGCCCGCGACTGAGGACATTCCGAACCAAGCCGCGACGCCGCTCCAGTCGCCGTTGCAGGTCAGATAGGCGTTGATCGACAGATTGGCCTGGGCCGACATGTTCGCCGGCACTGGGAGCTGGTTCTCCCACAAGGTGAAGAAGCTCAGCCGGCCCGTTCCGGTCCACGAATCACTGGTGCTGTCGAGGCGGTAGCGCGCCCAGTTCTCCGAGGGCGCGATGTTCGATTCGACGACGACGCCCTGGTCGGCGAAGCTGCGGATGAAGGTCACGGTGTCGACGATGATCTGGGCCGGCTCGATCGGCGGAAGGTCGGGCAACAGTCCCTTCAGCCGGTTCGCCGCGGCCGCCGAGTTCCTGACCGCCTGGTTGCGCGCGTCCTCGGCGAGCTTGAGGCGCGGCTTGGCCCGCTCGGCCGCCAGTTTGTCGAGCCGCTTGGGGTCGAGTCCGCCGGCCGCGAGTTCGCCGTGGGCAAGCTTCCGGTTTTCGGCGGCAAGTTTTGCGCGGGCGGCCTGTTGGCTGGCATCCGGTCGCCCAACCGTGCGAGCCGGGACGATCACCTTCTCGATGAAGGCTTCCGCAGTCTTGCGTGGGTCTGTTCGCTGCATGGTTGACGCCTTTCCCCAAGGCTCCGTCACCGAGCGGCGGCTCCCTATACCTGTCGGCGGCAAAGGTCCATGCGGCTGTTTCGGAAAGGGTGCCCGGCCCTTTCGAGCCGGACACCCTCTTACTTACCGCTGCTGCTTAATTACCCGGGCAATCCGGGCAATTGGGGCAGCAGCAATCGGCCGCCGCTTTGGCGACCACCGGAGCCGCGGCGAACGCCGCCGTGCTCGCGGACAGCAGCACGATGGCTGCGATCAGCTTCTTCATTTTCTCATTCCTTTGATTGAGTTGAATTGAAAGTGTGGATCACGCCCGGCGCGGCGGCGGCGGATCCAGAGTCGTACCGATTCCGGAAAGCGGCAGCAGCCGCGCGACCAGCGGCATCAGCGGCATCAGCGGACGGAGCTCGATGATCGCGAAAGACGGAAGCACCGCCATGCACGCTCCGCAAACCGGCATGTCGCCATTGAGCGGTGCGCGCGGCGCCTGATGCTGATCGTGCATCGCCGCGCGCGACGCCTGGTCCTTCAGCGGGCAAGCCGGCGCGGCGGTCGTCCAGCCGAGCGTCGACAAAAGCCCGAGCAGCGCGAGCAGAGTCAATACGAAGCGGCGGGATTGCGCCATGCGCCGGTTCTACGCTGTTGCGAGCGGCGGCGCCAGATCGCGGGAAAGCAGGAGCAGGCTTGCCCAGCCCAGAGGTTTGACGCACTCTCCCGGCCGGAGGGGCGAGTGAAGTATATCATTGTGGCCGCGGCCGTGGTCCTCGCCGGTGCAGGCGTTTCGGCAGAACCGCCCATTGCGGCTGCCGATAGGGCACTCCAGTCAGCCGTCGCGGCGGTTCAGTCCAGGGGTTCACAGACTTCTGAAATCCTGACCGGTGCCGACATGGACGAAGGCGGGCTGTGGAAGCCGAGCATGTACTTCGATCCGCTGATCGACGATTTCATGCCTGAGGCGAATGGGCTGGACAAAGCCGGCGCCGCTTCGCGCAAGGCGATCGCGGCAAAATATGGGCTGACGCTTCCGGCGCTCGACGCGACGATCAGCTTCCTGCGCGAAATGGAAAAGCACGGCTACAGCCAGGCGTACCAGGCCCAGCTGCGGAAGGACGCGCTCCACCTCGTCCAGCTTTCGAACCGCGCACCGATCGCGCTGACGTTGGCGGCCGGGGCGCTCGACCAGCTCTCTGATGCCCGCTGCAAGGCCGATGACGTCGCGCAGCTCATGAGGGGCTCGAGCGATCCCGACAATGATCTCTGGGCGGTTGTCAGCAGTTGCACGAGCAGCCCCGTACTGGCGGAGGCGATCGGCAGGCATTCGGCGGCTCTTCCCGCGCTCCTCTACCTCAGCCTCGGCTGGACGAACGGCGATCACGCGACCGAGCTGGCGGCGGCGGACATGCTGCTCAGGCCCGAGTTCCTCGCCCAGGTGGACGAGCGGCAAAGGGATGCGGTGCACGCCGACATTGCCGCGTACAAGCTCACCAAGCTCTTGTCCCTCGGGCTGCTTCCCGAGGCGCTGGCGTTCGGGGACAGCTTGCCGCCCGAGATCCGCAGTCTCGCGCTTCGCGGGCGGAGCACCGGCTTTCGCACCTCGATCGCGGGTTTTCCGGTGAAGAGCTCGGATCAAGCTCAATCGCCGCTGGTCGAATATGCCGCGGCGCTCGCGCTCGCCGGCCGCAGTGCCGACGCCCGCTCGCTGCTCGACTCCATCGCGCCGGAGTCGAAGCTCAGAGCCGCACGGGCTTGCCTCGATTCGGCGTCGACGCAGGATTGCGGCGTCGGAGATCCATTTCGGGGCCAGCTGCCGCTGGGCGCGCTGATCGTCGACCAGCTGCTCGTCGATCCCGCGGGCGACCCCTACGTGCTTATGGAACAGGCCGCGACGGGATCGAGTCTCGACGGTGCGGCGATCGACGATGTCTTGTGCCGGTTGCTGTCCCGCCCCGCCGAGCGCAAGCAATGCGAGGTTCTTCAGCACTCGGATGCCGAAGACCGCGCGCCGGATCAATATGACGATCCCGACGACCGGCCGCTGTGGGCCGCCATTGCCAATGCCGGAGGGAAATCGTTCGGTGCGGCGCAAGCGGCCTATTCGAGCAAGCTCGCAGCGCTGGGCTTCTTGAAGGCTGCGGACAACCGCTGGGCTCGGCTGACGGTCGACCCTTCGCCAGTGCCGTTCCGGGAGCTGCCGATCCCATCGGAAACGCTCGCCAAGCGGCCGCTCCCGCCGCTTGGGCCGAAGGCGCTCGCACCGCTCCCGGAAGGCTATACGCTGGTCCGCGCCGAGCGCTCGGGCAAGCGCGTGGCCGCGATCAGCCTTTCCCAGCGTTTCGATCCGGATGGGGAAGTCACCGCCGGCGGCTATTGGCTTCATTTGTCCGACGATGGCGGAAAGACATGGCAGCCGCCGCTCTACACCGGACTCGCCGAGCACTTCCCTTATGTGGTGCCCGGCGCGTCACGACTGCCGATGATCGCCGGGGACCGGATTCACCTCGAGGTCGAGGAATCGCTGATCGATACGTCGTCGATCAGTTATCCACCCGTGGCCATGAAGGTGCGGCGCAAACGCAGCGGCATCTATCTCGATATCCCGATTGCCGAGCTTCGCGCGGACAGCGACGGCGATGGAATAAGCGACATTGCCGCGCGGCACCTTTTGCTTGGCGCGCCCGGTGCCGCCAACGCGCCATTTGTCGTGGGGAACGACCGCGACTGCTCCACGCCGCCGAGCATGGAGACGCTCGCCCGCCTCGAAATCCTCAAGAAGCTGTTCCAGGTGCAGGCCCGCGCGTTGATCGAACCGGTGGGCGCCAAGGGGCTGCATTTCGGCGGCTGGCGCAGAACGGAATCGACGTCCACGCCGCCGGTCTTCCTGCGCGGCGATCCGAACGACTATCGCTGCGTCTCGATCGATCGGATGATGATCGTCTATCCGGACGCGGACCAGGATCAGCTCCGGAAATTCTCACCCGACTTCCAGTTACTAGAGCTCCCCGCGATCACCTGGAACCGCGACCATACGCGCGGATTCGTCCGATGGAACTCAGGATGGGCCGGAGGCACCTACCGGCTCGTGCGTGACGGAGCCGGCTGGAAGATCGAGTCCATTAGCGAGTGGGTTTCCTAGGCTCGCACAATCGCGGCGGCGCTACTCCGCCGCGACGGCTGCGGCTGCCCGTTCCGGCCGATTGCCCATCGGTCGCATCAGCTTCACGATGAAGTCCCAGCCCATGATCAGCGTTCCGACCGAGAACACCACGTCGCCGGGCAGGCGCATCCACTGCCAGAAGCGGGTCTGGTCGTAGAAGGCCTGGCTCCGGGCGTAGGCGAGCCCGTGCTCGTAGACGGCGTTGAGTTGCGGCCAGCCGATCGGGAAGAAGTGGAGGAAGATCCACATCGCCAGCCCGACATTGTAGCACCAGAAGGCGATCCTCCCCGGAGTCTCATTGAACTCGGCGTCGGGCCCGGCTCGGTAGCGCAGGCAGAAATAGATGAGGCCGAGCGCGAGCAGTCCGAATGCTCCGAACAGCGAGGTGTGCGCGTGGTTGAGCGTCAGGAAGGTGCCGTGCTCGTAATAATTGACCAGCGGCGCATTCAGAGTCCCGCCCCCGAACACGCCGGCGCCGACGAAATTCCAGAACGCCGAGCCGAGGATATAGAGATAAGCGAGGCTGTAATCGAAGCCTTCGAGCCCCTTGGCCTGCTTGATCGCGCGGTGCTGCGAAATCGCCTCCAGGATCAACAGCACGAGCGGCAGCACCTCGATGAACGAGAACATCGACCCCAACGGCACCCACATGCCTGGACCGCCCGCCCAGTAGAGGTGGTGGCCGGTGCCCAGCACGCCGCCGAGGAAGATCAGGAACAGCTCGAGATAGACCGATCGCTCCGCGAGCTTGCGCGAGACGAGACCGAGCGACATCAGCAAATAGGCGCTCATGGCGACGGCGAAGAACTCGAACGACTGCTCGACCCACAGGTGGACCACCCACCAGCGCCAGAAGTCGGTCAGCGTGAACGACTTTTCGATGCCGGTCAGCGGGATCATCCCGAAAACGTAGAGGACCGCGACGTTGATCGTTGCCGCCCAGATCAGATGCTCGAGCCGGATCTTGCCGCTCCAGAACTGCCGGGTCGCTTCGATGAGCGTATCGCGGGTCGGCCACAGCGCCCGGAACATGAGCCCACTCCAGCTCAGGAGCGCGACGAAGAACAGGATCTGCCAGAAGCGTCCGAGTTCGATGTACGACAGGCCCTGGTTGCCGAACCAGAACCAGCTGTTTCCGATGGCGCCCTGGATTCCGAGATAGTTTCCGAGGAGGGCCGCGGCGACCACGAACAGTGAGACCCAGAACAGCAGGTCCACGAGGAAGCCCTGTCCCTTGGCTTCGCGGCCGCCGGCGATCGCCGGGGCGATGAACAGGCCGCTCGCGATCCATCCCAGCCCGATCCAGATGATCGGCGCCTGGAGGTGGAAGCTCCTCAGGAAATTGTACGGGAGGATGTAGTTCAGCTGGATTCCATAGAAGGTCTCACGGTCGTAATAGGAGTGCGCCATGATCGCACCCGCCCCCTGCGAGGCGAGGAACACCAACGCAACGACGATGAAATATTTGCCGGTTTTCACCTGGCTCGGTGTGAGCGCGCGATAGTTGGAGAGGCCGCGCTCCATCGGCGCATCGTCGGGATGATCGAGATAGGCCCGGTAGAGCCACAGCACGAAACCCATGGCGAAGAAGGTGAAGCAGAAGCTGATCCACGTCCACTGGAAGGTATTCGTCGTCGGCGTGTTGCCGACCGACGGCTCGTAGGGCCAGTTTTCGGTCCAGGACGTGTTCGGGTGTCCCGGCCGCCGAGCTACCGTCGTGATGGCCGAATAGATGATGAAGTCGGCGGTCTGCGCACGCAGTGCCGGATCGAGGCTCTTCGCCGGAACCCATCCCGCCGAGAGGTTGACCGTGTTGAGCTTGGTCGAAAGCTCGCGCTGAAGCGCGCGGACCGCGTTCGCCACCGGGTCGGGAAGAACAACCGTCGACTGCGTCAGGTCGATGCCATGCAGCTCTTTCTGCATCTCCGCGGTCGCTGCCGCATCGTCGAGCGCCTGCGCCGGAGTCGCGGCCGGGGGCGTGGTGGGCAGGGGGGGACTGCCCTGGGGACCGCTGTTCGCAAGCGACTGGTTGGCGGGCGCCTTGGTTCCCGGCGGAAGGGTCGCCGAATTGGTCAGGCCTTGCTTGGTCAGCACGCCGAGCCGCACCAGTGTCGAAGCGGTGTAATCCTCCCCGAAATAGGAGCCCATGCCGTAGATGCTGCCGTAATCCATCAGGTCGGCCTTCTGGAAGCCGCCCTTCCCCGCGACGATATCGTCCGCGGACATGACCACGTTTCCGGAACGATCGGTAAAGACCTGCGGCTGCGGCGGCGCTTTCTCGTAGGTCAGCACTGTCGCCCATGCGAGCAGCCCGAAGCAGATCACCGCGACGACCAGGAGAATCCATTTCAGGATGTCGCTGACCGGGTCGATCGACGGAGTCGTGAGGTCTTGTCCAGCCACGTAGCGCCCCTCCCTTGAAGGCGGCGCATCTCGTGACGACGCCGCTGCCGCGTTCCTGCTAATTGTCACCCAAGACGATGGCGTTGATCATTGTCAAATCCGGGACAGCTTTACGCCCTTGCCCGGGTGGCATGTCGACGCCCGCCTGATAAGACGTTGGCATGCCCCGCGAGCAGCTTTCCTGTCACACCTGTCCCGTCCGCGAGATCGCCGCTTGCGCGGCGCTTGATCCGGTCGAGCGCGATGAGCTCGCGCGCCTCGGCCATCACCGGACGCTTCGCCGCGGCGAGACGCTGCTGGCCGCAGGCGAGGACAATGTGCTGAGCGCGACGTAGATCAAGGGCGTTCTCAAGGTCGCGAGCTTCGATTCGGACGGAACCGAACGCATCCTCTCGCTGATCCATCCCGCGGGCTTTGCCGGTGAGCTGTTCGCACCCGCCTCCCACCACAATGTCGTCGCGCTGACCGACAGCGAGCTGTGCGTCTTCCCGCGCCGCGAATATGAGCGCGCGCTCGAGCGATTCCCGGCCCTCGGCCGAGCACTCCTTCGGCGCTCCTCGAATGATCTGCTGGAAAGCCGGGCATTGCTCGCCGCGGTCACCGGCCGCACCGCGGCGCAGCGGCTCGCCGCCTTCCTGCTTGCGCTGGCCAGGGCCGCCAGCCCGCACCACAAGCAGCCCGCCTCGCGCTTCGACCTCGTTCTCACGCGCGGCGAGATCGCGGCGCTGCTCGGGGTGACCATCGAGACCGTGAGCCGTCAGCTGACGAAGCTGGAGAAGGATCGGGTCATCCGTCGCGAGCGCGCGCGCGGCATCCGGGTCGAGGACGCCGCGCGGCTCGCAACGCTTGCTAGCTGACCAGCGCCGCGATCGTCGCCACCGCAACTCCGAAGCAGAAGATGAGCGTTGGAAGCAGCAGCACCAGCACCGTGGCCTCCGCGCCGCTGCTGCGCCCGGTGGCCGTCACGATGCCCTTGTCGAGGAACTCGAACCAGCCGAGCGAGCGCGTACGCCTCAACTCGGGTGGCCCGGTGCGTGCGAAGATGACCGGCACCGCGAAAAAGGCGACCATGAACGCGACGATCACTGCATAAGCGACCCCCATATGCCCCGTGAATGCGGAGGTCAGGACCGTCACGAACCCGACAAACAGACCCGCCGTCGCGATGTAGAGCCCCACAGGAAGCTCGAAGCTGTGATCGTCGCACGCCGTACGGCTGGGAAGGGTGGGCGAACGGACGATCTCTTCGCGAGCGAGCAACTGTACATGATCGAGACGGCGGGTCATTCGTATCTCCTTGCGATGGAGACCGGGCTAAGCCGTCGATCGCCGATCCGCTTTGACGGATGTCAAAGTGCGCCGCTGAATCACGCTCCGGATGGCGGTTTTGCGGTCCGACGCGGACCGATTTCTCGACTTTTGGAGAGCGGCGTTGCGCGCTTGGATGGGCGCGGCTAAGGAGCCGCTTCGCCGGTGCGGGGCTGTAGCTCAGATGGGAGAGCGCTGCAATCGCACTGCAGAGGTCAGGGGTTCGATTCCCCTCAGCTCCACCAACCCGGCGCACAGGAAATCCGGGGGATTTCCGAGCACCGGGTTCTGGCGCCGAGCACCGCGCTCGACGCCTCCTCCAACGTCCGTCCCGGCTTAGCTACGCTCCGCCGATTTTGCGGCCGTTTCGCCTCGGACGGGCAGGAACGGCCAAGTCCCTCCGTTCGTTTTGCTGGCGGGTTTTGAAGGCCGGTCTCCGCCGGTCGATTCCACGCATGCAAAGGAGGAAACATGGCTTACGACCGCTTTGACCGGGACGAGCGTTCCCGATGGTCCGACGACCGTTCCGATCACCGTTCTGACCGAGATTTCCGAAGCGATCATCGCGGCCGCGACGATCGCGGATTCTGGGATCGGGCGAGCGACGAGGTGGCTTCCTGGTTCGGCGACGACGATGCCGAGCGGCGCCGCGAACAGGACCGCAGGCGCGAGGAAGCCGGCTATGGCGACCGCGGCCGCGAGCACAGCGCGTTCGGGCGCGGTTGGGGCGGCAGCTCCGACCGGGACTACGACCGCGGCTACGGCCGCGACTATGATCGCGACCGGGCGAGCTTCCGAAGCCACGAGCGCGAGCGCGACCAGAATCGCAATCGCGGTGTGTTCAACCGCGGCGGATCGAGCGAGCGCGATTACAACCGCGACTGGCGCGGCAACTTCCCAGCCAGCGCGGACCGCGATCGCGGCTATCGTCCGATGGCCGGAGACTATGGCCGCTCGGACCATGAATCCGACCAGTTCTTCGCCGCCAGCGGCTACGGACGGAACGATTACGGGCGCCGCGACTTCGGGCCCGACGAGCGTTCACAGTCGCCCTACGGCCGCGACGAGACGCGCCGGACGAGCTTCGCCGGCTCAAGGGACCGCGACTTCGATCCGAATTACCGCAGCTGGCGCGACCGTCACATGAGCGAGCTCGACCGCGACTACGACGACTACCAGCGCGAGCACCAGTCACGGTTCGAGAACGACTTCGGCAGCTGGCGCGAGAAACGGCAGCACAAGCGCGGGCTGCTGAGCCAGATCCACGAGCACATGGAAGTGGTCGGAAGCGACGACGAGCATGTCGGCACGGTCGATTGCACCAGAGGCGACCGCCTCATCCTCACCAAATCGGACCCAGACAGCGGCGGTGTCCACCACTCGCTTAGCTGCGCGGACATCGACCGGGTCGAGGGCGACCGGGTGATCCTCGACTGTAAGGCCGACGAGGCGAAGAACCGCTGGCGCGACGAAAGCCGCGAACGCGCGTTGTTCGAGCGCGAGGACCAGGGCGAGATGGGGCCCAGGAACCTCGATCGCAGTTTCTCGGGCACCTATCGCTGAGGCGGTAGAGAGCTGAGCCTCCGCCGTGGGAGGCTTCACCGGACCCGGCCAGGCCGTCCCCTTCCTGGCCGGGTCCTTTCTATTCCCCTCGCCGTCGGGGGAGGGGTAAGGGGTGAATCGAAGGGGTACGAGAATGCCTAAAGCCTGGCACCTGAAGAGCCGGCCGGACGGGATGCCGACGGCCGACAATTTCGAGCTCAAGGAGTTCGACCTGCCGCCACTCGGCGACGGCATGATCCGGGTGCGCAATCGCTGGCTGTCGGTCGACCCGTACATGCGCGGGCGCATGAACGACGTGAAAAGCTACGTTCCGCCATTCCAGCTCGGCGAGCCGCTCGAGGGCGGCGCGGTCGGCGAGGTGGTCGAGAGCAAGGCGGACGGTTTCGCGCCCGGCGACCTGGTGGTTCACTTCGGCGGCTGGCGCGACGAGGCGGTGGTGCCGGCGCAGGCGGCGCGCAAGCTGCCAGACCTCGGCGCCGAGCCGCAGCAATTCCTCGGAGTCCTCGGAACGACAGGAGCGACGGCCTATTTCGGCCTGCTCGACGTGGCGTCGGCGAAGGCCGGCGACGTCGTCTTCGTCTCCGCGGCCGCGGGGGCAGTCGGCTCCGTCGTGGTGCAGATCGCCAAGGTGAAAGGCATGACGGCGATCGGCTCGGCGGGCGGGGCGGAGAAATGCGATTATGTCCGATCGCTCGGCGCCGACGCGGTCATTGACTATCGCGCCGGACAGCTGGTGAAGCAGCTATCGGCGGACGCGCCCGACGGCATCGACGTCTATTTCGACAATGTCGGCGGCGACCATCTCGACGCCGCGCTCGCGGTCGCGAGAAACCACGCCCGGTTCGCGATCTGCGGGATGATCGAAGGCTACAACAAGCGCGAGCCGACTAGTCTTCGCTACCTCATGCGGGTGATCGCCGCGCGCATCCGGCTCCAGGGCTTCCTCGTGTTCGACTATCAGTCGCGAATGGACGAATTCTACCGCGACATGGGCGGCTGGCTGAAGAGCGGCGCGGTGAAATCGCGCGAGACGGTAGTCGAGGGGCTTGAGCATACGCCCGACGCATTCCTCGGCTTGTTCAAGGGCGAGAACGTCGGAAAGATGCTGGTCCGGCTTTAATCCTCCCTGTTGCGAAGCAATGGGGAGGTGGCAGCCGAAGGCTGACGGAGGGGCCGGCCCCTCCACCACTCAGCTCCGCTGAGCGGTCCCCCTCCCCACGAGCTTCGCTCGCGGAGAGGATAGCTAGAGCGAGGCGCAGGCGGCGGGATTGCCGGACTGGTAGCCGGTGCGGAGCGCGTTCATCCGCTGCGCCGAGGTGCCGTGGGTGAAGCTGTCGGGTACGACACGCCCCTGCGTTTCCTTCTGGAGCGTATCGTCGCCGATCGCCTCGGCGGCGCGCATCCCCTCCTCGAAATCGCCCGGCTCCATCACCGACTGCCCTTCCGGATTCTTGGCGTTCGCCGCCCAGACGCCGGCATAGCAATCGGCCTGCAGCTCGATCTTCACCTGTGTCGCGTTCGCCTGCGTGTCGCTTTCGCGGGCCTGGAGCTGCTCGGCCTGGCCGAGCGTGCCCGTCAAGTCCTGGACGTGGTGCCCGACCTCGTGGGCGATGACATAGGCCATGGCGAAATCGCCGGGCGCCTGGAAGCGCCGCGAAAGCTCGGTGAAGAACTCGGTGTCGAGATAGATTTTCTTGTCGGTCGGGCAGTAGAAGGGACCCATGGCCGACTGCGCGGCGCCGCAGCCCGAGGGATATTCCTGCGAATAGAATTCGAGGCGCGTCGGAGTGTACTGGATCCCCCTGCTTCGAAGAAGGCTCGTCCACACGTCCTCGGTCGAGGCGAGGACCTGCAGCGAGAAATGCTTGATCGTCGGGTCGAGATTGCTCTGCCCGGACGCCGCGCCTTGCTGAGTGGCAGGCGCGTACCCGCCGCCACCCCCCGTGTTCAGGCCGCCGAGCGAGGTCAGGATGAAATAGCCGACGACGAGCACGATCACGCCGCCGATCCCGAAGCGGCTCGCGACCAGCGGCAGAAGGCAGCCGAGACCGCCGCCGCCGAACCCGCCGCCGAAGCCGCCGCTGCGCCCGGTCAGGTCGTCGAAATTGGTGCTTTCGCGCTCGTCGCCGAACCGCATTCAAGAAGCCTCCTGTCGCCGCTCCCCAATGCGTGAGCGGCAGCGGCGGTTGCAATTCGGCCGCCGCGCGTCATTGCAGGCTCATGATTCTCGAAGGCAGAGTCGCCCTTGTCACCGGATCGACGTCGGGTATCGGGCTCGCGATCGCGAAGGCGCTCGCGGGCGAAGGCGCGAAGTTGATGATCAACGGCTTCGGCGACCCCGCGGATATCGAGCGTGAGTGCGAGGCGCTAGGAGCGGTCCACGACGGCGCCGACATGTCCAAGCCCGCCGAGATCGAGCGGATGATGAAGCGCTGCGCCGACGAGCTCGGCGGGCCCGACATCCTGGTCAACAATGCGGGGATCCAGCACGTCTCCCCGATCGAGGACTTTCCACCCGCGAAATGGGACGCCATCATCGCCATCAACCTGTCTTCGGCATTTCACACGATCCGGCTCGCGGTCCCGGCGATGAAGCAGAAGAAGTGGGGCCGGATCGTCAACACGGCGAGTGCGCACAGCCTCGTCGCGTCGCCCAACAAGTCGGCCTACGTCGCGGCCAAGCACGGCATCGCGGGATTGACCAAGACGGTCGCCCTCGAAACCGCGCGCGACGGGATCACGGTCAACTGCATTTCGCCCGGCTATGTGTGGACGCCGCTGGTCGAGAAACAGATCCCCGACACGATGCGCACCCGCGGCCTCACGCGCGAGCAGGTGATGAACGACGTGCTCCTGGCGGCGCAGCCGACCAAGCGCTTCGTCACCCCTGAGGAGGTGGCCGCGCTGGCGCTGTTCCTGTGCCGCGACGAGGCGGCATCGATCACGGGCGCGAACCTCAGCATGGACGGCGGCTGGACTGCTGCTTAGGCTGCGCGGCATGCGCGCCGCTCTTCTCATGGCTGCCCTGCTCGCCTGCTCGTCGTGCAGCGTGATCGAGCAGCCGTCGGGCCTGATCCCGCGCTGGACCACGGCGTGGAAGGAAGTCGCGACCGATGACGATCGCCAACGGCTCGCAGACTGGCGCACGACTTTCGTGGCCGCGCTCGACGATGCGAAGAAGGCCGGATTTTCGGCTGAGATCGCGCGCGAGGGCGTGCTTTTGGAACCGGACGCCGCACTTGGCGCTCCGGCAATTCCCGACGGCATGTTCCGCTGCCGGATCATCAAGATCGGCGCCAAGCCCGAGAGCGGGAGCCGGCATTATGCCAGCAACGCGCCGTTCCTGTGCCGGGTGAAGCCGTTCCGCGGCCTCGACCGGTTCAACAAGTTCGGCGGCCAGCAACGTTATGTCGGCCTGATCTTCCCCGGTGACGCGGTGCGCCAGGTGTTTCTCGGGACGCTCGTCCTCGGCGACGAGACCCGAGCGCTTCAATATGGCTCCGACGAGCTTCGCGACGTCGCGGGTTACGTCGAGCGGATCGGGCCCGGCCGCTGGCGCCTCATCATGCCCAAACCCCATTTCGAATCTCAGCTCGACGTGATGGAGCTGGTCCCAACCTCTAACGGAGCTGCTTCATGAGAAAGCTGTTGTTCCTTGCCGCCGCTGCCCTCCTCGCCGCCACACCCGCGGCCGGTGCGGCGCTGTCGGACGCGATCCATGCGGACATGCCGCGGCTGATGGCGCTCTACCGCGACCTTCACGCTCATCCGGAACTGTCGATGCAGGAAGTGCGGACCCCCGCGCTGCTCGCTCCGCAGATGCGGAAGCTCGGCTTCGACGTGACCGAGCATGTCGGAAAGACCGGCCTCGTCGCGGTGATGAAGAACGGTCCCGGACGGGTGCTCCTGATCCGCGCCGACATGGACGCGCTTCCGGTCAAGGAGCAGACGGGTTTGCCATTCGCGTCGCAGGTCACCGGCACGCTGCCAGACGGCACCGTCACTCCCGTGATGCACGCCTGCGGGCACGACACCCACATTACCACCTGGCTCGCGACCGCCACTCGGCTGGCCGCGATGAAGGACCAATGGTCGGGAACCCTGGTGATGATCCTCCAGCCCGGCGAGGAAGTCGGCATGGGTGCCAAGGCCATGCTCGAGGACGGGCTGTTTACCCGCTTCCCGAAGCCCGACTCGATGTTCGCCTTCCACGATTCCGCGTCGCTCCCCGCGGGCGTGATCGGCGTCACCAAGGGCTACGCGCTCGCCAATACCGACAGCGTGAAGATCGATGTGAGGGGCGTCGGCGGCCACGGCGCGTATCCGCAGAACACCAAGGATCCGATCGTGCTCGCGTCGCGGATCGTTGTCGCGCTGCAAACGCTGGTCAGCCGCGAGAACGATCCCTTGCAGCCGGCCGTCGTCACCGTCGGCATGTTCCATGCCGGCACGAAGCAGAACATCATCCCCGACGATGCGAAGCTCGAGCTGACGGTGCGGAGCTACACGCCGGAAACGCGCAAGCTCCTGCTCGACGGCATTGCCCGGATCGCTCGGGGCGAGGCGATCGCCGCGGGCGTTCCCGATGACCGGATGCCGATCGTGACCGTCAGCGACGCGATGTACACGCCATCGACCTTCAACACCGATGCGCTGTCGACTCACCTCATCTCGCTGTTCCGCCAGCATTTCGGCGATGCGCGCGTGGTCGAGACCAAGCCGATCATGGCCGGCGAGGATTTCGGCCGCTACTGGCTCGCCGACAAGACCAAGCAGAGCACGATCTTCTGGGTCGGCGGCGTTCCGCAGGCCAAGTGGGACGCGGTCAAGGGCGACACCTTGAAGCTGCCGTCGCTGCACAGTCCCTTCTGGGCGCCGGACGCCGAGGCAGTGATTTCGACCGCGACCGAAGCGATGACTGTGGCCGCGCTCGACGTGCTGAAAAAAGGATAAGCGACTTCGCCGCTTTGGCGCCGCGTTCACCACTTCTTTGTAAAGTTTAGCGACACCTGCCGTCATGTCGGTGGAATTGACATTGGCGGGTCGGGGAGGGCCGGCGTGGACGCGCTGATCGCCTTCTGGAGCCATGCGCTCGCCGCGGCGCTGTTCACCGCGCTGATGATCTGGCGCCTCGGCAACGCCGTGCGGCAGCCGTCGCAGCGGCTGCTCGCCGGCGCGTTCGCACTCACCGCCTGCTGGGCATGGCTCACTGCCGTGTCTCCCGCGGAGGCCATCGTCGGCTATGCCGAGAGCGCCCGCAACCTTCTCTGGATCAGCCTGCTCTACAGCCTGTCCACCGCGAGCGAGGACCGGCAGCACGGGCTGAAACTGGTCTATGGCGCGGTCGCCGCGGTGATCGGAATGCAGCTGATCGCCGACACGCTGCAGCTGATCTCGCCGAGCGGTCCGATCGGGCAGACCGGCCTTATCCTCCGGATCACGACCGCCGCCGGCGCGCTGGTGCTCGTCCACAATGTCTACGGCCAAGCGGCGCCCGCGAGCCGATCGCATATCCGCCTTGCGACCCTCGGGCTGGCTCTGATCTGGATCTACGATCTCAACCTCTACACGGTCGCCTATCTCGGTTCGGCGACCGCGCGCGGCCTCGCCGAATGGCGCGGCCTCGCCGTGGCGTTCACTGCGCCACTGTTCGCCTTCGCCACGCGGGAGGAGAGCGGATGGCGGATTCGCCTGTCGCGCGCGGCGACCTTCCAGTCGCTCTCGCTGCTCGCGATCTGCGCTTATTTCGCGCTGATGGCGATCGTCGCGACGGCGCTCCGCGGCTCCGGAGTCGACTGGTCAGCCGCGCTGATGATCTGCGTGCTCGCGGTCATGACGGTCGGGGCGATGGTGCTGCTTCCAAGCGCCCGCGCGCGCGGCTGGGCCAAGGTCAAGCTCGCCAAGCATTTGTTCGAGCACCGCTACGACTATCGCACCGAATGGCTGCGCTTCACCGAGACTCTCGGACGCGCGGGTGCCGACGCTCCGCCGTTGACCGAGCGGCTGGTGAAAGCCTTCGCCGACATCGTCGATGCGCCCGGCGGGCTGCTGCTGGTCGGCGACGGCGGCGCGCTCGCGGTCGCGGCAAGCTGGAACTGGCCGGGCAATGTCCCCGCGACCGGACTCCAGGAGTCGCGCGGGCTGTGGAGCGCGATCGAGGCGAGCGGGCGAATCGTCGAGTTCGAAGCGCTTCGGCGAGGCTGGGCGGCCGCCGTCGACAAGGCGCTCCCTTTCCCATCCTGGATGATCGAGGACGAATCCGTCTGGGTCAGCGTTCCGCTGCTCCACCAGCGGCGGCTGGTCGGGATCGTCGTTCTTGCAGCGCCGGACTATCGCCGGGCGCTGGACTGGGAGGATTTCGACCTTCTCCGGACGGCTGGCGGTCAGGCGGCGAGTTCGCTCGCCGAAGCGCTCGGGCAGGAGGCGCTCGCCAATGCCCACCGCTTCGAGGAGTTCAACCGCCGCTTCGCCTTCATCCTCCACGACATCAAGAATCTCGTCAGCCAGCTGTCGCTGCTCTCGCGCAACGCCGAGCGCCACGCCGACAATCCCGAGTTCCGTGCCGACATGGTGGCGACCCTCCAATCTTCGGTCGGCAAGATGAACGAGCTTCTGGCGCGCCTTGCGCCCCACTCGCAGGCACGCGTGCAGCGGCTCGAGGCGCAGCCGCTTCGCCCGATTCTCGGCGGCGCCATCGCGGCCAAGCGGCGCGACCGCGACGTCCAGCTGCTTGGCGATGCAAGCGTGTCGGCCCTGGTCGACGCGACCGCGCTCGAGCAGGCGGTCGGACACCTCATCCAGAACGCGGTCGATGCCAGCAGCGGAACGCCGGTGACGGTACGGGTCGTCGGCGGCGAAGGCGAGGTCACCATCTCGATCGCCGACAAGGGCGTGGGCATGGACGGCGACTTCATCCGCAATCGCCTGTTCCAGCCCTTCGCCTCGACCAAGTCGGGCGGATTCGGGATCGGCGCATTCGAAGCGCGATCGCTGATCCTCGCCATGGGCGGGCAGATCAGCGTCGACAGCCGGCCCGGCCAGGGCACCACCTTCACTATCAGCCTGCCGGCCGCCGAGCCCGCGCGCGAACCCGAACGGAAGATCGCATGAGCGAAGAACAGAAAGTCCTGCTGGTTGTCGAGGATGACGAGGGGCTCCAGCGGCAGCTCAAATGGGCCTACGACGGCTACGAGGTGGTGTGCGCGAGCGACCGGCCGAGCGCCATCGACGCGCTTCGCGCGCACGAGCCGGCCGTGGTGACGCTCGACCTCGGGCTTCCGCCCGACCCGGACGGCACCGAAGAGGGCTTCGCAACCCTGGCCGAGATTCTCCGGCTCAAGCCGGATACGAAGGTGATCGTGGCGACCGGTCATGGAGCCCGCGAAAGCGCCACGCGTGCGATCGCGATGGGCGCCTATGATTTCTACAAGAAGCCGGTCGATATCGACGAACTCGGGCTGATCGTCGCGCGCGCGTTCCACCTGCACGAGATCGAGGACGAGAACCGACGGCTGGAGACCGGGGCGGCTGGAACCGTGCTCGGCTCGATCATCACCGCTGCGCCGGAGATGCTGAAGGTTGCTCGGACTATCGAGCGCGTCTCGACTGCGGATGTCTCGGTCATGCTGCTCGGCGCAAGCGGAACCGGCAAGGAGCTGCTTGCCCGCGCCGTTCACGAGAAGTGCGGGCGCAAGGGCGATTTCATCGCGATCAATTGCGCGGCGATCCCGGAGAACCTGCTCGAGGCCGAGCTGTTCGGCTACGAGCGCGGCGCGTTCACCGGCGCAGTCAAGTCAAACGTCGGCAAGATCGAATTGGCGCAAGGGGGGACATTGTTCCTCGACGAGGTCGGCGACATCCCACTGCCGCTGCAGGTCAAGCTGCTGCGCTTCCTCCAGGAGCGAGTGATCGAGCGGATCGGCGGGCGTCAGACGATCACGGTCGACACGCGGATCGTCTGCGCGACTCACCAGGACCTGGAAGCAATGACCGCCGACGGCCGCTTCCGTGAGGATCTCTATTATCGCCTCGCCGAGATCGTGGTGAAGATCCCGTCGCTTGCGGAGCGGTCGGGCGACGCGGTCCTGCTTGCCCGCCATTTCGTCAACCGCTTCGGGCGCGAACTCAATCCCGGCGTCCAGTCGCTGAGCCCCGACGCGGTCGAAGCGATCGACGCTTATGGCTGGCCGGGCAACGTCCGCGAGCTCGAGAACCGGATCAAGCGCGCGGTGATCATGACCGATGGCAAGAGCGTGACCGCGGCCGACCTCGACCTGCAGACGGCGACCGACGTCGGCCAAGACGTACTGCCGATCAACCTGCGGGCCGCGCGCGAGATCGCCGACCGCAAGGCGATCCGCCAGGCGATGAGCCGCACCGACAACAACATCTCCGGCGCGGCCAAGCTGCTCGGGATCAGCCGGCCGACGCTCTACGACCTATTGAAACAGTATCGGCTGAGCGCTTGAGCCGACGCTTCAGTCCGGCTGAGGCACCGGGCGCCGCTTGGTGCCTGCCAGCTCCTCGGCCATGTATTTGACTTCGGAGGCGAGCGCCCGATCGCTGATCGTCCAGTCGGGATGGAGTGCCCGAAGCTTGGGCGCCACTGCCTGTGCCATTGCATCGCCCTTGAGGCGCGCTCCGCGCGCCGCCGCGACCAGGCGCTGAAGATCGAGCAGATATTCGCGGAAGTCCTGCACGTCCGTGACGTTGGCAACGTCGCCATGGCCCGGGATGTAGACGATATGCCCGGCGTCGCGCATTCCGGCGAAGGCGCTGTCGGTCGCCTGCCATTGGCTGACCGATCCGTCGATCAGGTTGGGCGGGATCTTGCGCCACAGGAGGTCGCCGGTGAACAGCACCTTGGCGTCGGGCACGAAGACCGTGAGGTCGCCGCCGGTGTGGCCGAGGACCGTTCGAACCACGACCTTGCGCGCGCCGAGCCAGACGGTGAAATCCTTGTCGGTCGTGACGTCCGGCAGCGGCAAGGCCGCGATCTGCGCGCGGAATGCCGGCGTGATCTGGGCTCCGAGCAGGTGCACATTCTCGGTCCTGACCCAGCCGCGAACGTTGCGATGGGCGATGATGATCGCGCCCGCGTCGCGCAGCACCTGGTCACCGCCGGTGTGATCGAGATGGTAATGCGTGTTGACGACGTAACGAATCGGCTTCGGCGTCAGGCGGTGGATCTCAGCGACCAGCGCTCGGGCGGCTGGGAGGTTGAAGAAGCTGTCGACCACCAGCACGCCGTCGTCGCCAATCACGAAGCCGGCGTTCGACCCCGCCTTGTGCTCCGGTCCATCGATCGCCGCATAAACGCCGGGTCCGACCTGCTTCAGGACGAACGGGAGCGTGGGCTGGGCGAAGGCCGCCCCGCCGATGGCGAGCGTGAACCCGAGGATGAGCGAACGGAGGATCATCCCGCCAGATTGTAACGGATCGCGAACGTTCGCAAGCTAGCGCGCGAGCTGCTCCGCCATCTCGGCGACCTCGAGCCAGCGCAGCTCGGCGGCTTCGATGTCGGCGCGGTGGCGCGCGATGCGTTCGGTGAGCTCGGCGAAGCGCTGGGGATCGCAGGTGTAGAGGTCCGGGTCGGAGAGCGCCGCTTCGTCGGCCGCGACCAGCGCCTGCAGCCGTTCGATCTCCTCGGGGAGTCGATCGTAATCGCGCTGGTCCTTGTAGGAGAGTTTCCTGGCTGCTCCCCCTCGGGCGGAGCTGTCGGCTGAGCCGACTGAGGGGGCTGGTGCACTGCCCGTTACTGACCCCCTCCGGCGCTCCGCGCCACCTCCCCCTGAGGGGGAGGAGCGGTGGGCCTCATACCGCTTTCCCACCCAATCCTCGTAGCCGCCGGCGACGATGTCGACCCTGCCCGAGCCGTCGAGCCCGAGCGTAATCGTCACCGTCCGGTCGATGAAGTCGCGGTCGTGGCTGACGATCAGCACCGTGCCGTCGTAATCGGCGATCACCTCCTGCAGCAGGTCGAGCGTCTCAAGGTCGAGGTCGTTGGTCGGCTCGTCGAGCACCAGCAGGTTGGCGGCCCGTGCGAACTCGCGCGCCAGCAGTAGCCGCGAGCGCTCGCCGCCCGATAGCGACCCGATCGGCGCATCGGCGATCGCCGGATCGAACAGGAATTCCTTCAAATAGCCCTTGATGTGCTTCTTATGGCCGCGGACCTCTATCCAGTCGCCGCCGTTGGCGAGCACGTCCTTCACCCGGCGCTGCGGCTCCATCAGCTTGCGCTGCTGGTCGATGACGATGCCGGACAGCGTCTTGGCGAGCGTGACCGTGCCGCTGTCCGGTTCGAGCTCGCCGGTGAGCAGTTTCAGCAGAGTCGTCTTGCCTGCGCCGTTCGGTCCCACGATTCCGATCCGGTCTCCGCGCTGGATGCGCAGGGAGAAATCGCGAATGATCTGCCGCTCGCCGAAGCTTTTCGACACATGCTCGGCGTCGATCACCGTCTTGGAGCGCACGTCGTCCTTGGCGAGCGCGAGCCTGGCAGTTCCCGTCGAGCCGATCATCGCCGCGCGCTGGGCCCGCATTTCGTGCAGCTTCGAAAGGCGCCCCTGGTTGCGGCGGCGGCGCGCGGTGACTCCGCGCTGGAGCCAGTGCAGCTCGATCTTCAGCTTGGCATCGAGCTTCTCGGCGGCGCGCGCTTCCTCTTCATAGACGCGCTCGGTCCACGCCTCGAAGCCGCCGAATCCAATATCGGCGCGCCTTAGCTGGCCGCGATCGAGCCACAGGCAGGTGCGCGTCAGCCGCGTCAGGAAGGTGCGGTCATGGCTGATTACGATGAACGCGCCGGTGAAGCGCTTCAGCCAATCCTCGAGCCACTCGATCGCGCCGAGGTCGAAATGGTTGGTAGGCTCGTCGAGCAGGAGCACGTCGGGGCCGGAGCCGAGTGCGCGTGCAATCGCCGCGCGGCGGCGTTCGCCCCCGCTCGCCGTCATCGTCGGACGCGAAAGATCGATTCCGAGCTGGTCGGCGATCGCCGCCGCCTCATGCGGCTCCGGCGCGTCGGTGCCATGCAGGACCCAGTCGTGAAGGCTTTCGAAGCCGTCCATCCGCGGATCCTGCTCCAGGAGAACGACATTGGTGCCCGGAACGATCGTGCGCTTTCCCCGGTCGGGATCGATGAGCCCGGCGAGGCATTTGAGAAGCGTGGTCTTCCCGGCACCGTTGCGCCCGATCAGCGCCAGCCGGTCCCGCTCGCCGATATAGATGTCGAGCTCACGGAACAGCCAGCCTTCGCCCTGGACGAGTCCAAGGTCTTCGTAGGAGAGGATCGGCGCCGCCATGATCGGGCCCTAGCCAACGATCAGCCGCGCCTGAACCCCTCACCCACCGCTGTTGCGCGATTGCAACGGCTGTGATCCTGAACGGGGCTGGGCAGCCGCGTTCATAGCTAATTCAATGGCTGATGATAGAAGGGCGCCCGACGAAAGAGTCCTGTGATGAAGCTTCTGCGTACCCTTCTCCTTGCCGGCGTGCTTGCATCCGGCCTCGCCAGTGCTCCGGCACTGGGCGATCCCCCGCGCGATTCGGAAAGGGCGTTCCAGGGACGCCGCGAGGGTCGTTCGATGCCTCTTCCCCAGCTCGAGCGGCGAGTCATGCCGTTCATGGGTCCCGGCGCCGATTACCTGGGACCCGAGATCAACGGCGGCACCTACCGCATGAAGTTCATTCAGAACGGCCGCGTCATCTGGGTGGACGTCGATCCCCAGACGGGCCGGATCGTCCGCAGGTCGCACCCCTGATATCCCGGTGGCCACGGATTGACTTTTCCGCGCCGCCTCCCAGTTGTTCCGGACAAGCAACCTCTCGCCGCACCACGGGTTGACGGCGCGAAGATGAACAGCTCCGGGGAGCAACGATGCGCGTTCTGATCGTCGAAGACGAGCCCAATCTCGGGCGCCAGCTGCGCTCGACGCTCGAAGGCGCGGGCTATGCAGTCGATCTCGCGACCGACGGGGAGGACGGCCATTATCTCGGATCGACCGAAAGCTATGACGCGGTGATCCTCGATCTCGGACTGCCGGAGGTCGATGGGCTCACGGTGCTCGACCGCTGGCGCAAGGAAGGCCGGAAGATGCCGGTGCTCGTGCTTACGGCGCGCGACAGCTGGTCGGACAAGGTCGCCGGGCTCGATGCGGGCGCCGACGATTATCTGGCGAAGCCGTTCCAGACCGAAGAGCTGATCGCCCGCCTGCGCGCGCTGATCCGCCGCTCGTCCGGAAACGCTTCCTCCGAGCTGATCGCGGGCGACATCCGCCTCGACACGCGCTCGGGCAAGGTGACCAAGGCGGGCGAGCCGGTGAAGCTCACGGCGCAGGAGTACAAGCTTCTCTCCTACCTCATGCACCACAAGGGCAAGGTGGTCAGCCGGACCGAGTTGATCGAGCATATCTACGACCAGGATTTCGACCGCGATTCGAACACGATCGAGGTGTTTGTCACGCGCATCCGCAAGAAGCTCGGCGCTGACGTGATCACCACCATCCGCGGCCTCGGCTACAGTCTCGAAGAGCCCGCGGAGGTTCGGGCCAGTTGAACAAGGAGGCCGCCCCCGTCACGGCGGCGCCCGACGTCCAATCCGCCGCCAGCCGGAGAGCGCATCGCCGGCGCACCGGATCGCTGACCCGGCGAATGATCGGCGTCGCCGCGCTGTGGATCATCGCGTTGCTCCTGATCGGCGGCTTCGCGCTCGACCGAGTCCTCAGCCGTTCGGTCATCGACAGCTACGACAGTCAGCTCGTCTACATGCTCAACTCGATGGTCGACGCCGCGGAGATCGGGCCGGACGGCGAGGTGCACTTCAGTCGCGAGCCGGCCGACCAGCGCTTCATCCAGCCTTATTCGGGCCTTTATTTCCAGATCAGCGACGTGCCCGCCAATCACTGTCAGCGGCAGATTTACGATTCCTCGCTGTGCTACCCTTCGCGGTCGCTGTGGGACCGGCGCCTGCAGGTTTCGGGTACGCAGCCGATCATCAAGCCGCATTTGTACGACAGCGAGCAATTCACCGTCCCCGGCCACCAGGAAACGCTTCGGATCGCCGAGCGCGACATCATTCTTCCGGGATCGCCGGTACGCTGGCGGTTTCAGGTCGCGGAGTCGCACGAGGGCATCGACTCCGAGATCCACAAGCTCCGCCTGATCTTGTTCTGGAGCTTCAGCGCTTTGGGCGTCGGGCTCATCATCCTTGCCGCTTTGCAGACTGTTTACGGCCTCTGGCCGCTGCGGCGCGTTCGTCACGAGGTCGCAGAAATCCGCTCGGGCGACAGGACCCGCGTCGGCCGCGACTTCCCGGCCGAAATCCGGCCGCTGACAGAGGAAATCAACCAGCTTCTCGCGCATAGCGAGGAGCAGGCGGACGAGGCGCGGCGGCACGCCGGCAATCTCGCCCATGCGCTCAAGACTCCGCTCACGGTCATCACGAATGCGGCGACGGCCCATGCGCCCGACCTCGTCGACACCGTTTGCCGAGAAGCGCTGGTGATGCGTCGCCAGGTCGACCATCATCTTGCCCGGGCGCGGGCGATTGGCCGACGCGCCTCGGCGCAGGCTCGAACCCGCGTGTGGGAGAGCCTCGAAGCGGTTCAGCGCGCGGTCGAACGGCTCTATGAGAACGTGACCATCGACATTGCCGGCGACCATCAGGCGCAGGTCCGGGTCGAACGCCAGGACCTCGACGAGATGCTCGGCAACCTCGTCGAAAACGCGGCCAAATATGGCGGCGGGCGCGTGTTCGTGACGGTCGAGCCCAAGGGCGAGATGGTCGATATCCTGATCGAAGACGACGGCCCGGGGATCCCCGGGGAACGGCGCGGCGAGCTGTTCACCCGCGGCGCCCGGCTGGACACGACGGGCAAGCCGGGCACCGGGCTTGGCCTCGCCATCGTTCGCGACGTCGCGGAGATCTACGGCGGGCGCGTCGCGCTCGACGAGAGCGAGGATCTCGGCGGCCTTCTCGCGCGCCTTTCGCTCCCCGCCGGCTGATCGCCGCCGAACCGACTCCGCCATTCGTCGAAAACCCTTGCCAATCAAGCGCCTGTTGCGGCATTGCCCGGCGGATTCTCCGGAGGGGTGATAATCCATGAAATTCAAAATCTTGACGCTCGCAAGCGCGAGCCTGATCGCAGTTGCGCTTCCCGCCTGGGCGCAGACGGCCAAGCCGGTCTATGGCGACTGGGGCTACGATAGCTCGGCGATGGACAAGTCGGTGAAGCCCGGCGACGACTTCTGGGCTTATGTGAACGGCACCTGGAACAAGAACACCCAGATCGCGCCGGACCGCGCCGCCGCGGGCCCGTTCGTGACCCTGTCCGACCAGGCCGAAAATGACGTTCGCAACATCGTCGAAAAGCTCGCCAGCGACCCGAATCGCGATCATCTCGGCCAGCAGGTCGGCGACTATTATGCGAGCTTCATGGACACCGCCGAAATCGATGCCGCGGGCACCGCTCCGCTGAAGCCCTATCTCGCCGAGATCGACGGGGCGAAGACCCGCGACCAGCTCATCTCGCTGTTCATCAAGCCGGGATTTGCAAGCCCGATCGATATCGGCCCGGGTCCGGACTTCAAGAATCCCGACCATTACGTCGTCTTCTCGGGCCAGGGCCGCCTCGGCTTGCCGAGCCGCGAATATTATCTCGAGGACAATGCCAAGATGACGGCGCACCGCGCCGCCTACAGGAATTACATCATCCAGATTGAGAAGCTTGCCGGGCTTCCCGGCGGAGAGGCGGCGGCCGATCGCATTATCGCGCTCGAGACTGCGCTGTCGAAGGTTCAGTGGACCGCTGCCGACCGCCGCGACATCGACAAGATCTACAACCCGATGACTCGCGCCCAGCTGATCAAGCTGGCGCCGGAATTCGACTGGAATTCGACGCTCGCGAAGGCGGGACTTGGGGCGGCGCAGACGGTAATCGTCACCGAGCCGTCGGCGGTCGCGGGAGCGGGCAAGATCCTCGCGTCGACCCCGATCTCGACCTGGAAGGAGTGGCTTGCGTTCCGCTTCGTCTCCGATCACGCGAGCGTTCTTCCGACGCCGATCGACCAGGCGAACTTCGCCTTCTACTCGAAGGAGCTGTCGGGCGTTCAGCAGCAGCGTCAGCGCTGGCAGCGCGGCGTCGCTGCGGTCAACGGCGCGCTCGGCGAAGGCGTCGGCAAAATCTATGTCGAGAGCCATTTCCCGGCCAAGTCCGAAGCTGAGATGAAGGAACTCATCGGCAACCTCGAAGATGCCTATCGCGAGCGGATCGGAAGCAATCAGTGGATGGACGACGCGACGCGCAAGGCGGCGCTCGTCAAGCTCGCCGCGTTCGAGCCGCGGATCGGCCACCCGGTCAAATATATCGATTATTCATCGATGAAGGTGGTCAAGGGCGACGCTCTCGGAAATGCGATCCGCGCTCAGGACTTCCGCTACAAGCTCTCGTTGAAGCGCTTTCCGAAGCCGGTCGACCGGACTTTGTGGGGCATGTATCCGCAGACGATCAACGCTTACTATAATCCGTCGACCAACCAGATCACCTTCCCGGCCGCGATCCTTCAGCCGCCGTTCTTCGATCCCAACGCCGACGCAGCGGCCAATTACGGCGCGATCGGCGCGGTGATCGGCCACGAAATGGGCCACGGCTTCGACAACGAGGGCCGCAAGTTCGACCCGAAGGGCGCTCTGCGCGACTGGTGGACTCCGCAATCGGCGAAGGCCTTCACTCAGAAGACGGACCAGCTGGTGAAGGAGTATGACAGCTTCTATCCGTTCCCGGACCTTCACCTGAACGGAAAGCTGACCCTGGGCGAGAATATCGGCGACCTCTCCGGCGTCGAAGCGGCTTATGCGGCCTTCAAGAAGTATGAAGCCAAGCATGGCACTTCGCCGGTGATCGACGGCCTGACCGGCGACCAGCGCTTCTTCATCGCTTTCGCCCAGGCGTGGCAGGAAAAGCAGCGCGAAGGCGCCGAGCGCCAGCAGGTCATCACCAATGAGCACAGCCCGGGCAAGTATCGGGTCAACGGCGTCGTTCAGAACGTCGACGCCTGGTACAAGGCGTTCAACGTGCAGCCCGGCGACAAGCTCTATCTGCCGCCGGATCAGCGCGTCCATATCTGGTGATCGATGAAATGAAGCCGGGGGAGGTACGATGAAGTACGGTTCGATTCTGCTCGCCGCGAGCGCCGCTCTGGCGCTTGCCTCCCCCGCACTTTCGGCGAGCAAGCCCGTCTACGGTACGTGGGGCGTCGACACCGCCGACATGGACAAGAGCGTCAAGCCCGGCGACGACTTCTTTCAATATGTCGAGGGAAGCTGGCTGAAGAACCACCCGATCGCCGAGGACAAGCGCGGCGCGGGTTATAATTACGACCTGCCCGACGCGACGGAAGTCGAGGTTCGCAAGCTGATCGAGCAGGCGGGCGCGGCTCCGTCCGATCCGATCATGAAGCAGGTCGGCGACTTCTATAACGCCTACATGGACCAGGACGGGATCGAGGCGCGCGGCCTCAAGCCGCTCCAGCCCTACCTCAAGCGCATCGCCGACGTGAAGACGAAGGACCAGCTCGTGCTGCTAATGGCCGAGCCGGCTTACGCGGGGCCGATCGGCATCGGCATCTCCGCCGATGAGAAGGACCCGACTCGCTATACCGTACGCAGCGGCCAGGCGCGGCTCGGCCTGCCGACCCGCGATTATTATCTGCTGAAGGGCGACAAGTACGATTCCATCCGCAAGGCCTATCACGCCTATATCGCGCAGATGTTCGACCTCGCCGGCATCCCGAACGGCGAAGCCAAGGCAGACGCGATACTCGCGCTCGAGACGCGCTTGTCGAAAGACCAGTGGCCGCCGGAAAAGCGGCGCGATCCACACGCGACCTACAATCCGATGAACCGCGCCCAGCTGATGCGGCTGGCGCCGCAGTTCGACTGGACCGCCGCGCTGAAGCACGTCGGGCTCGGCAAGATGCCGACGGTGATCGTCGCCGAGCCGAGCGCCGTGGCGGCCGCCGGCAAGCGCATTGCCGACGTTCCGCTGTCGACGTGGAAGGACTGGATGACCTTCCGCTTCATCAGCGACCATGCCCAGTTCCTGCCCAAGGCCTTCGACCAGGCGCAGTTCGCTTTCTACGGCAAGACTTTGCAGGGCATTCCGGCGCAGCCGGTGCGCTGGAAGCGCGGCGTGCGGCTGTTGAATGGGGCGCTCGGCGAAGAGGTCGGCCAGCTGTACATCGCGCGGCACTGGACTCCCGACACCGAGAAACAGGTCGATGAGTTGGTCGATGACATGCGCGCCGCCTACGGCGACCTGATCGCCCACGCGAGCTGGATGGACGAACCGACCCGCAAGGAGGCGCTCGTCAAGCTCGCCGCGTTCGATCCGCGCGTCGGGCATCCGGTCAAATATATCGACTATTCCAAGATGAAGGTGAGCCGCAGCGACCCGCTCGCCAACGACATGGCGTCCGACGATTTCGAGTGGAAGCTCGAGCTGTCGCGGCTCGGCAAACCGGTCGACCGGACCTTGTGGGACATGACCCCGCAGACCGTGAACGCTTACTACGACCCGGTCATGAACCAGGTGACCTTCCCGGCCGCCCAGCTGCAGCCGCCGTTCTTCGACGCGGATGCCGATCCGGCCGTGAATTACGGTGAGACCGGAGCGACGATCGGCCACGAGATGGGCCATGGCTTCGACGACGAGGGGCGCCAGTTCGACGCCAAGGGCCGGCTTCGCGATTGGTGGACGAAGCAGGCGGCGGCTCTCTACAAGACGCATGCCGACATGCTGGTGAAGCAGTTCGACGCCTACGAACCGCTCCCGGGCGTCCATATCAAGGGTCAGCTGACGCTCGGCGAGAATCTCGCCGATCTCGGCGGACTCGAGGCTGCTTATCGCGCCTACCGCCGCTACGTCGCGCGGCACGGCGAGCCGCCCGTGATCGACGGCTACACAGGGGACCAGCGCTTCTTCATCGCATATGCCGCAAGCTGGCAGGGCAAGACTCGCGAAGGGTCGCTGCGCCAGCAGCTGCTCAGCGATCCGCACAGTCCGGAGAAGTACCGGGTCAACGGTATCGTCCGCAATTTCGACCCCTGGTACAAGGCGTTCGACGTGCAACCCGGCGACAAGCTTTATTTGCCGCCCGATCAGCGCGTCCACGTTTGGTAGGCGGCTAGGAAAAGCGGCGCTGCCTCGCTAGGGCGGCGCCGTGACCGCGACGATCCATCCACTGCAGGGAACGCAGGCGCCCTCGCTCGACGCGCTGATGGCGCTCGTCGCCGCGGACATGAACGGTGTCAATGCCGTGATCCTCGAGCGGATGCAGAGCAAGGTAGCGCTGATCCCGGAGCTCGCCGGGCACCTGATCGCCGGGGGCGGCAAGCGCATGCGCCCGATGCTGACGCTCGCCTGCGGCACTCTGCTCGGCTATCCCGGCACGCGCCACCACAAGCTCGCGGCCGCGGTCGAGTTCATCCACACCGCGACTTTGCTGCATGATGATGTGGTCGACGGTTCGGGCATGCGCCGGGGCAAGCGCACCGCAAACCTCATCTGGGGCAATCCGGCGAGCGTTCTGGTCGGCGATTTCCTGTTCTCCAGAGCCTTCGAACTGATGGTCGAGGACGGCAGCCTCAAGGTGCTGCGCATCCTCAGCCACGCTTCCGCAGTGATCGCGGAAGGCGAAGTCGAACAGCTGACGGCACAGCGGCGGATCGACACCGACGAAGATCATTATCTGGAGATCATCAGCGCCAAGACCGCGGCGCTGTTTGCGGCCGCGTGCCGGGTCTCGCCGGTCGTCGCCGAAGCCAGCGAGGACGCCGAGCTCGCGCTCGAATGCTATGGCCGCAATCTGGGAATCGCGTTTCAGTTGACCGACGACGCGATCGACTATTCGTCGGACGCCGCGACCATGGGCAAGCCGCAGGGCGACGATTTCCGCGACGGCAAGATGACGCTTCCGGTCATCCTCGCCTACGCGCGCGGGAGCGAGACCGATCGCGCCTTCTGGCGCTCGGCGATTTCGGGCGAGCTCGTTTCCGACGAGGACCTCGTGCACGCGACGGCGCTGCTCCGCTCGACCGACGCACTCGCGGATACGATCGAGCGCGCGCGGCAGTACGGCCGGCGTGCCGTCGACGCACTGGCTATGTTCCCGGGGAGCAAAGCCAAAGCGGCGCTGATCGAGGCCGCCGAGTTCGCGGTCGCCCGCGCCTATTGACTCCACACGTCCGAGTTCGTGAGTTCGCGCCAGGAGGGTGATTACGAATGCGCTCATTTGCAGTCGCGGCAGTGCTAGCCGCTTGTTCCATTCCCGCCGGTGCCGCCACGCTTCATGAATATGGCTCGCTCGCGCTGAGTCCCGCGGGCGACCGTGTTGCCGCCATCGAAAGCGATGCGGTCGCAGATTCGACCGCCAGGGCACACGGGCGGATCGTTGTTCGCTCGGTCTCCACTGGACAGCCGGTCGCAACGATCGATCCGTGTGCCGAGTGCACTTATTCTGGTCTCGAGTTCGGCCCCGACGGACGCCTCGCCTTTCTCGAAAGCAGCAAGGGAACGGCGCGGCTTATGCTCGCCGGCGCCTCCGCCCCCGCGACGTTGGCGACGATCGACGGCATTGCGCAGGCGCCGCGCTTTTCTCCCGACGGGCGGCGGATCGCGCTGCTCGTCACCATCGGCGCGCGAAAGCAGGCGGGGGCGACCCAGGCCGGCGTCCGCCAGGTCGGCGAGATCGGCGAGCAGAATGACGAGCAGCGGATCGCGATCGTGCCGCTAACCGGCGGGACCGTCACTCCGCTCTCGCCCGCGGACCGGTATGTCTACGAATATGACTGGCTGCCCGATGGAAGCGGATTCGTTGCGACCTCGGCGCTTGGCAACGGCGACGACAATTGGTGGATCGCCGAGCTCGACCGGATCGATGCATCGAGTGGCGCGGTTCAGCGGATCGCGGCTCCCAGCCTGCAGATGAACCAGCCGCGCGTGTCGGCGGACGGGCGCACCGTCGCGTTCATCGGCGGCATCATGAGCGACTTCGGCTCGGTCGGCGGCGACGTCTACACCGTGCCGATCGGCGGCGGCGAGCCGGTCGACCGGACGCCAGGCTATCGCGGCTCGTTCACGTCGCTGCTGTGGGGTCGATCAGGGCTCGTCGCATCGGCCTTGATCGGCGACCGAAGCGCCATCCTCCCGTTCAATGCCGCCTTAGCGCCCGAGCAGCCGATCTGGTCGGCGCCGGTGTCGATCGCGGCGGGGGGCGCGAGGATTGCTCGCGCCGCCAACGGCCGCAGCTTCGCGTTCGTCGAGCAGGACTATGAGCATGCTCCGGCGATCTATGCCGGCGCAGCGAACGCGCCGCGCAAGATCACGCATGACAATGACGCGTGGCAGCCGCTCGTCACCGCACGGAGCGTGACGTGGCAAAGCGGGCCCTTTTCGGTCCAGGGTTGGCTGCTCGCGCCGCGCACGCCGCCGTCAGGCAAGGCGCCGATGGTGACCAGCGTCCACGGCGGCCCCGCGGCGGCGAACGTGCCCAGCTTCGTGTGGCAGGGCACCAATGCCGATCTCGCGCGCGCCGGCTATTATCTTTTCCTGCCCAATCCGCGCGGCAGCTACGGCCAGGGCGAGGCCTTCACGCGGGCGAACATCCGCGACTTCGGCGGCGGCGACCTCAAGGACATTCTCGCCGGAATCGATGCGGCTGAGCGCGTCGCGCCGATCGACGACAACCGCCTCGGGCTGATGGGCTATAGCTATGGCGGATTCATGGCGATGTGGGCCAACACGCAGACCGACCGCTTCAAGGCGATCGTCTCGGGCGGCGGCCTGTCCGACTGGCTGAGCTATTACGGCACCAACGGCATCGACCAGTGGATGATCCCCTATTTCGGCAAGTCGATGTACGACGACCCGGACATTTATTGGCAGTTGTCGCCGATCCGCTGGATCAAGAAAGCCCACACGCCCGAGTTCGTCTATGCGGGCGAGCGCGACGTCGAGGTTCCGCCCACCCAGTCGGTCGAATATTGGCACGCGCTGCACGCCATGAACGTGCCGGTCAGCCTGGTCATCTACCCGGACGAAGGCCACGGCATCCGCCAGCCCGCGCACGCGCTCGACGCCAGGCGGCGGACAGTCGCCTGGTTCGACCGCTACATCGGCGGTGGCCAGGGAGCGCGCTAGTCGTCGCCAACCGTTATAGGCGCTGACATGCGCCTGCCGATCGACGCCGTGCTTCCGGAGCTGCTGGCTGCGCTCCGGGAGAACAATCGCGCGCTGCTGATTGCGCCGCCGGGCGCGGGCAAGACGACCCGAGTGGCGCCCGCGCTGCTCGGCGAAGAATGGTGCGGCGCGCAGGTGCTGCTCCTGGTGCCGCGGCGTCTCGCCGCGCGCGCGGCGGCGGAGTTCATGGCGGGCGAGCTCGGTGAAAGACCCGGCGAGACAATCGGTTACGCCACGCGCCTCGACAGCAAGGTTGGCAGGAACACGCGCGTCGTCGCCATGACGCATGGCGTGTTCCTGTCGCGGATCGAGGCGGACCCGGAGCTCGCCGGAGTCTCGGCCGTGCTGTTCGACGAAGTGCATGAGCGCAGCCTCGACAACGATCTCGCGCTGGCGCTGTCTCTCGATGCGGGCGGCGCGCTGCGGCCGGACCTGCGAATCCTCGCGATGTCGGCCACCCTGGATGTGGAGCGGTTCCGCGGCCTGCTCGACAATCCGCCGACCATCGTCAGCGAGGGCAAGAGTTTCCCGCTCGAAATTCGCTATGCCGGTCGCGACGCTGCGGCGCGCGTTGAGCGGCAAATGGCCGCCGCCATCCGGTCCGCGCTGGCTGGACATGCCGGGTCGCTTCTCGCCTTCCTGCCCGGCGTTGCCGAAATCGAGCGGACTGCCGAAGCGCTCGCCTCGCTTCCGCCCGACATCGAATTGTACAAGCTTCACGGCGGCGTGGACCCGGCAGCCCAGCGCGCCGCGCTCCGAGCTCCGCCCGCTGGGAAGCGCAAGCTGGTCCTCTCGACGAGCATTGCCGAGACCAGCGTCACGCTCGAGGACGTGCGGATTGTGGTCGACAGCGGCCTCGCGCGCCGGCCGCGCTACGATCGCGGCGCCGGGCTCACGCGCCTGGTCACCGAGCGCGCCAGCCGGGGCGCGGTGACCCAGCGCGCCGGACGGGCGGCCCGCCAAGCTCCGGGGGTGGCGATCCGCCTGTGGGAGGAAGCGGCGACCGCCTCGCTGCCGGCGCACGATCCGCCGGAGATTCTCGAAGCCGATCTGTCGAGCCTGCTGCTGACGTCCTTGCTGTGGGGCGAGCCCGATCCGCGCCGCCTGCCGCTTCTCGACTTGCCGTCGGCCGCGGCGATCGACGAAGCCAACAAGCGGTTGGCGAGCATTGGCGCAATCGATTCCGAAGGGCGGGTAACGGACCACGGCCGCGCAATCGCGGCGCTGCTGCTGGAGCCGAGGCTTGCGCACATGCTGATCGACGCGACTGCGCGTGGCTTCGGGGCGGCGGCGGCCGATGCTGCCGTGCTTCTGACCGAGCGCGGTCTTGGTGGAAACGATCCGGATCTTGAGCTGCGTGCGCGCCGCTGGCGGATGGATCGAAGCCCGCGTGCCGAGGCTGCGCGGACGATGGCCTCGAATTGGCGGCGGCGGCTCGACGCGGGCGGATCGGCAAGTGGGCATGAATTGGCCAAAGCGCTCGCGCTCGCCTTTCCCGAGCGTGTGTCGCGGCGGCGCGATTTGTCGGGGGAAACCTGGCAATCGATCGGCGGGGGCGGATTTCGCCTCGACGCCGCTTTACCGCTCGCGCGCAGCGAATGGCTCGCCGTCGGCGAAGTCGCCGGCCACGCCTCAGGCGCCCGCATCCTTGCCGCCGCCCCCATCGACGAGCGGGACGTGTTCGACCTGTTCGGCGACCGGGTCGAAACCCGCCATGACGGCGCATTCGACCCGGCGACCGGGTCGGTGACGCCGACCCGGAGCCGGAGACTGGGAGCGATCCGGCTCTCGAGCGGTCCCGATCCCGCGCCGGATCAATCCGCGATCGAGCAGGCGCTTGTGGACGGTGCGCGCGACCATGGTCTCGAATTGCTTCCGTGGAACGAGGAAGCCCGACAGCTGCGGCAACGTGCGGCCTTCGCCCACCGGTTCGACCCCGCCATCGCACCGCTCGACGACGAGATGTTGATCGAGCGAATCGACGAATGGCTTGCACCGCTGGTCGCCGGCAAACGAAAGCTCGGCGAAATCTCCCCCGCAGCACTGCTCTCCGCGCTCCAGCAACTGCTCGGCTACGAGGCGAAGCGAAAACTCGACCGGGTGGCGCCGACCGAATTTGTCAGCCCGGCAGGGAGCCGCCATTCGATCGATTATTCGGCCGAGGGAGGCCCCGCCGTCGAAGTGCGCGCCCAGGCGCTGTTCGGCCTTTCCACGCATCCAGGGATCGCCAAGGGGGAAGTGCCGCTGGTCATCGCCATCACGTCTCCGGCGGGGAGGCCAATCCAGACCACGCGCGATCTCCCCGGTTTCTGGGCCGGCAGCTGGCGCGACGTGGTCAAGGACATGCGCGGCCGCTATCCCAAGCACCCGTGGCCCGACGATCCGGCGTCCGCCGCGCCGACACTCAAATCGAAGCGCGCGTCTTGATTCGCAGCCCGCGCTTTGCCACCTGCGGCGCATGACCGTCGCGCGCATCTTCGAGCACGAACGCAAGACGACCCAGTCGGGCAAGGCCAATGCCGGCAAGTGGATCCTCGAGTTCGAGCGGCAGCAGCCGCTTCGGCCGGATCCGCTGACCGGCTGGAACGGCTCCGGCGACACCAACCCGCAGGTGCGGATGGTTTTCGCCTCGAAAGAGGCTGCGATCGCCTACTGCGAAAGCCGAGGGCTCGACTATCATCTCGTGCCGGCGGCGCCGGTTCGGCTCAAAATCCAGGCTTACGCCGACAATTTCCGTTGAGCTTCGTCCCTAGCAGCGGCACAAGGGAGCCGCCGAGCTAGGGGGAAGTTTGCGTTTTGCCGAAGTGCGGCTGGTTATCGGCACCAGGCCCGAAGCCATCAAACTCGCCCCCGTTGCCCACGCGCTGGCTGAGCGCGGGTTGACGCCCTCGTTGATCCTCACCGGCCAGCACCCACGGCTCGATCTCGCCGAGTTCGGGCTTGGCGGCTTCCGTACGGACCGCCTCTCATGCCCCGGCGAGGAAGACCCGCACCGGCACGCCGGCGCAGTGACCGACGCATTGCTGTCGCGCCTTTCCCGCAGGCCGGACCTGCTGGTTGTCCAGGGGGACACGTCCAGCGCGCTGGGCGCGGCCCTCGCGGCAATCACGAGGAATGTGCCCATCGCCCATGTCGAGGCCGGGCTTCGGACCTACGATCCGCTGCTCCCCTGGCCCGAAGAGGAATACCGGATTGCGATCGACAGCAATGCCGACCTGCTGTTCGTTCCGACCGCCACGGCGGCCGCGAACTTGCGCGCCGAACAGGTGCACGGCGAAATATACGTCACGGGCAACACGTCGATCGATGCGTTGCTCGCGATCGAAGCCGGATTGCCCGCGATTGAGCCGCGCCGAGACGACATCCCGCGGCTCTTGGTCACCGCCCATCGTCGCGAGTCGTGGGGAGAGGGCCTGCGTTCCATCGCCGGCGCTCTGCGCGAGCTGGCAGATGACGCGCAGATCGAGTTCGTCCTCCATCCCAATCCCCATGTCGCGGCCATCATGCGCGCCGCGCTTCAGGGGTGCCGCGAAATCCGGTTGCTCGAGCCCTGCGGCCATCGCGAGCTCGTGCAGCGGATGCGCGGGGTGGATCTGATCCTCAGCGATTCGGGCGGAATTCAGGAGGAAGCGCCGGTGCTCGGCATTCCCCTGCTCGTCCTGCGCGACAAGACGGAACGGCCGGAAGGTATTGCCGAGGGCAGCGCCACGCTCGTCGGGACCTCGTCCGAGCGCATCGTTGGCGAGGTCCGGCGGTTGTTGCACGATCCCGCCGCCATCGCCGTCATGCGCCGCCGCAGCTTCCCTTACGGCGACGGCAAGGCAGCGCCGCGGATCGCGCAGCACATCGAGAACTGGCTCCAGAGACGGAGCGCACTATCAGCAGCCACGACGGACTGCCTCCGGCGGTCCTGCGGCTGCCTCCCCCAATGACAACAGTCCCGCGGACTGCCTACTCGTGGTGACCCCTACGGGACTCGAACCCGTGTTTTCGCCGTGAGAGAATGCACCAAATAGGTTCGTCTGTACATATGTAGACAGCCGTGGACCATTGATATTCCTGAACTTTATTGGTAAACTGCCAGATGCGTCCAAGGTCATCCCGGGACGCTTATTCGGGAAATTCTCGTGATGTTTTCGAGGAGGTCCGGCTTGGGCAGAATCGTAATCGAGGCGCGAATCCAGGAGCGGTCGGCCAGGCTCCGGCTCAAACCGGCGCACCATCCTTATTGGCGAACAATCTCAAGCGGGCGGCATCTTGGCTACTACAAGGGGAAACGCGGCGCTTCATGGATTGCTCGATGCCGGTCGCCGCTTGACGGATCATATGTCACGAAGACGCTCGGCAATTGCGACGATTTCGTCGATGCCGATGGCGCAACCACCCTGTCTTGGAAGGCTGCATTGGAGACCGCGCTTGTCTGGTTTCAACAGGTCGAGACCCCGGGTTATCTGGAAGCCGCCGACCTGACGGTCGAAAAAGCTGCCGCTGACTATTCGGCGATGCGCGATGAACGGGATAGTGCACGGGCTGGAAGACCCATCCGCTCCGACGGCCGATCCCGAATGAATCGCTACGTCGTCGTTGATCAGGA
>DATNFJ010000095.1:0-5442 GCA_035606455.1 Sphingomicrobium sp. | reverse complement strand
AGCGGTCGCGAACCAGCTCCCAGACCTGGTCGAAGTCCGCTTGGGCCGATCCGGCCGGCGCCTCGTTAGGCTGGCTTGCGGTTTCCGCGCTCGCCGGCCAGGCGCTGAACGCGGCGGTCGCGGCGAGAGCCAGCACGTCCCTGCGTGTCGCTTTCATGGGTCGGTCTCCCGATCGGGAAGCGCGGAACGGCGCCGCGGCTTGCTCCTACGGCTCGCTAACGTCCAATCCCGGCTCATCTATGATCGCGTGCGGCGTTTTCGCGACCCGCTGAACGCGAGGCGGGCGCGGCCTCGTTGGCCGCGGCGGCGAATTTCTTCCGCGCCCGCGGATTATGACGGCCGAAAGGGGTTGACCCTGGTTGACGGCTGGAATATGTAGCGCCCGCTTTCGCCAGGCCGTAGAGCTTGAGTTGTATCGGACGACGCGTCGGATACCCAACGGCTCTAAACGCTGACGATCCACCCGATGACGAGCCACGCCGGCCCTTGACGGGCCGGTTCTGTTTCGCACGATCGCGGGCCTCGGCCGCGTGATCCTCTGCTTTCGGCGGCGCCCAAAGCCCGGTTGCGGGTTTTATGGGCGCTGTTGGTTTCGCGCGCAGCCTCCTGGGCGCGGCCGCGAAGGTCGGGCGGTGGACGAATGGATTTTCTGTCCGGCCTTGCCGCCGGACGCGACACGGGAACTCACGGGTTAGGGCCGACATGCCGACGATTAGCCAGTTGATCCGCAAGCCGCGGCAGCCGAAGACGTATCGCGAAAAAGCCCGCCATCTTCAGGCGAGCCCGCAGAAGCGCGGGGTGTGCACTCGCGTCTACACGACGACGCCCAAGAAGCCGAATTCGGCTCTGCGCAAGGTCGCCAAGGTTCGGCTGACCAACGGCTTCGAGGTCATCGGCTACATCCCCGGCGAGGGCCATAACCTTCAGGAGCATTCGGTGGTCATGATCCGCGGCGGCCGGGTCAAGGACCTGCCGGGCGTCCGCTACCACATCCTGCGCGGGGTGCTCGACACCCAGGGGGTCAAGGACCGCAAGCAGCGCCGCTCGAAATACGGGGCCAAGCGGCCGAAGTGACCCTGAGCGGAAGCGAAGGGTCATCCCCGGGCGAGCGACAGCGAGACCCGGGGATCTCGTGGAAGGTTTTCATCGGCGGCCGGGTCAAGCCAGGCCATGACGAAAAGAGCGAGTTGACAGATGTCACGCCGACACAGCGCTGAGAAACGCGACATCATCCCGGACGCCAAGTACGGCGACGTGGTGGTGGCCAAGTTCATGAACACGATCATGTACGAGGGCAAGAAGTCGGTCGCCGAGGCGATCGTCTACGGCGCCCTGGACAATGTCGAGGGCAAGGCGAAGACCGACCCGCTCGCGGTGTTCAAGCAGGCGCTGGAGAACGTCGCGCCTTCGGTCGAGGTCCGCTCGCGCCGGGTCGGCGGCGCGACCTACCAGGTGCCGAGCGAAGTGCGCGCCGAGCGCCGGCAGGCGCTGGCGATCCGCTGGATCATCTCCGCGGCGCGCGATCGCAACGACAAGACCATGGTCGACCGGCTTGCGGCCGAACTGCTCGACGCCTCGAACAATCGCGGCGCCGCGGTCAAGAAGCGCGAGGACACGCACCGGATGGCGGAAGCCAACCGCGCCTTCGCCCACTACCGCTGGTAAGCGGCGGCGGGCCAAGGCAATCGGGATTTGACATCATGGCGCGAAGCCACGCGATCGAGGACTATCGGAACTTCGGCATCATGGCCCACATCGACGCCGGAAAGACGACGACGACCGAGCGCATCCTCTATTATTCCGGCAAATCGCATAAGATCGGCGAGGTGCACGACGGCGCCGCGACGATGGACTGGATGGAGCAGGAGCAGGAGCGCGGCATCACCATCACCTCGGCCGCGACCACCACGTTCTGGCATGACAAACGGCTCAACATCATCGACACGCCCGGCCATGTCGACTTCACCATCGAAGTCGAGCGATCCTTGCGCGTGCTGGACGGGGCGGTGTGCGTGCTCGACGGCAATCAGGGCGTCGAGCCGCAGACGGAGACGGTTTGGCGACAGGCCGACAAATACAACGTTCCGCGCATCGTGTTCGTCAACAAGATGGACAAGATCGGAGCCGATTTCTCTCGCTGCGTCGAGGAGATCAACACCAAGGTCGGCGGCCGTCCGGTTTGTCTTCAGCTGCCGATCGGCTCGGAATCCAGTTTCAAGGGCGTCGTCGATCTCCTGCGCATGAAGGCGGTCGTCTGGGACGACGAGGGTCTCGGCGCCAAATATCACGACGAAGAGGTGCCGGCCGATCTCAAGCCGAAGGCGGAGGAATTCCGCCACGCCCTGATCGAGGCGGCGGTCGAGCTCGACGACGACGTGATGACCGCATATCTCGACGGGCAGGAGCCGGACGTCGACACCTTGAAGCGCCTCATTCGCAAGGCGGTCAAGCAGATTTCGTTCGTGCCGGTCCTGTGCGGCTCGGCGTTCAAGAACAAGGGCGTGCAGCCGCTTCTCGACGCTGTGGTGGACTATCTGCCTTCGCCGGTCGATCGCGGCGGCATCAAGGGCCATGACGTCAACAGCGGCAAGGAGATCGTTCGCATGCCGAGCGATTCCGAGCCGTTCTCGATGCTTGCATTCAAGATCATGGACGATCCGTTCGTCGGCACGATCACCTTTTGCCGCGTCTATTCGGGCAAGGTCGAATCCGGCTCGACCGTGCTCAATTCGACCAAGGACAAGCGCGAGCGGGTCGGGCGCATGCTGCTCATGCACGCCAACAATCGCGAGGACATCAAGGAGGCCTTCGCCGGCGATATTGTCGCGCTCGCCGGGCTCAAGGACACGCGCACCGGCGACACGCTGTGCGACATGCAGAAGCCGGTGATCCTGGAGAAGATGGAGTTCCCCGACCCGGTGATCGAGATCGCGATCGAGCCGAAATCGAAGGCCGACCAGGAGAAGCTCGGTGTCGCGCTGTCGAAGCTTGCGGCGGAGGATCCCTCGTGCCGCGTGTCGACCGATCCCGAGTCCGGCCAGACCATCCTCAAGGGAATGGGCGAGCTCCATCTCGACATCAAGGTGGATATCCTCAAGCGCACCTACAAGGTCGACGCCAATATCGGCGCGCCTCAGGTCGCCTATCGCGAGACGCTGAGCAGGAAGAGCGAGATCAACTACACCCACAAGAAGCAGACCGGCGGCTCGGGGCAGTTCGCCCGCGTGGTGATGGTGTTCGAGCCGGCGGGGCCCGGCGCGGGCTCGTCGTTCGAATCGAAGATCGTCGGCGGCGCGGTGCCGAAGGAATATATTCCAGGCGTCGAGAAGGGCGTCGACAGCGTGCTGACCTCGGGCGTGCTGGCGGGTTTCCCGGTTGTCGACGTGAAGGCGACGCTGGTCGACGGCGCCTATCATGACGTCGACTCGTCGGCGCTGGCGTTCGAGATCGCCGCCCGCGCGGCTTTCCGCGAAGGCCTGCAGAAGGGCGGCTCGGTGCTGCTCGAGCCGATCATGAAGGTGGAAGTGGTGACCCCGGAGGAGCACACCGGCTTCGTGATGGGCGATCTGCTCTCCCGGCGCGGGCACGTGCAGGGTCAGGACATGCGAGCCAACGCGGTGGTGATCAACGCCATGGTGCCGCTCTCCAACATGTTTGGCTACGTCAACCAGTTGCGCTCGGGCACCCAGGGCCGGGCCAACTTCACCATGCAGTTCGACCACTATGAGCAGGTTCCGGCGACCATCGCCGCCGAGATCGTCGAGAAATTCAAGTGAGGCGCGCGTAAAATCGCGTTGAGAATGAAGGGCCACGAGAAGGAGTCCGGCTATGGCCAAGGAAAAGTTTGCGCGTAACAAGCCCCATTGCAACATTGGCACGATCGGCCACGTCGACCACGGCAAGACGACGTTGACGGCGGCGATCACCAAGGTTCTGGCCGAGACGGGCGGCGCGACCTATACCGCCTACGACCAGATCGACAAGGCGCCGGAGGAAAAGGCCCGCGGCATCACCATCTCGACCGCGCATGTCGAATACCAGACCAAGAAGCGCCACTATGCGCACGTCGACTGCCCCGGCCACGCCGACTATGTGAAGAACATGATCACCGGCGCCGCGCAGATGGACGGCGCGATCCTGGTCGTCTCGGCAGCCGATGGGCCCATGCCGCAGACCCGCGAGCACATCCTGCTCGCCCGCCAGGTCGGCGTGCCGGCGCTGGTCGTGTACCTGAACAAGGTCGACATGGTCGACGATCCGGAGCTGCTCGAGCTGGTCGAGCTCGAGGTGCGCGAACTGCTGTCGCGCTACGAATTCCCCGGCGATGACATTCCGATCATCAAGGGCTCAGCGCTGCTGGCGCTCGAGGGCAAGTCGCCCGAGATGGGGCACGAGTCGATTGTCAAGCTGATGCAGGCGGTCGACGACTATATCCCGCAGCCGGAGCGGCCGAAGGATCAGCCGTTCCTGATGCCGGTCGAGGACGTGTTCTCGATCTCGGGCCGCGGCACGGTCGTCACCGGCCGGATCGAGCGCGGCGTCATCAAGGTCGGCGAGGAAGTCGAGATCGTCGGCCTTCGTCCGACCGCCAAGACCACGGTCACAGGCGTCGAAATGTTCCGCAAGCTGCTCGACCAGGGCGAGGCGGGCGACAATGTCGGCTGCCTCCTGCGCGGCACCAAGCGCGAGGAGGTCGAGCGCGGTCAGGTGCTGTGCAAGCCCGGTTCGGTCAAGCCGCACACCAAGTTCAAGGCCGAGGCCTATATCCTCACCAAGGAAGAGGGCGGCCGTCACACCCCGTTCTTCACCAACTACCGGCCGCAGTTCTATTTCCGCACCACCGACGTGACCGGCATCGTGCAATTGCCGCAGGGTACGGAAATGGTGATGCCGGGCGACAACGTGACGATCGAGGTCTCGCTCATCGTTCCGATCGCGATGGAGGAGAAGCTGCGCTTCGCCATCCGCGAGGGCGGCCGCACTGTCGGGTCGGGCGTTGTCGTTTCGATCACCGAATGAGGCGTTGCGGTTAGGAATGGAGGCGGGGCGCGAGCGCCTCGCCGTCCGGCCGGCAGGGATTTGATAGATGAACACGCAAAACATCCGCATCCGTCTGAAGGCGTTCGATCACCGTGTGCTCGACGCCTCGACGAAGGAGATCGTGTCCACGGCCAAGCGCACCGGCGCCAGGGTTCGCGGGCCCATTCCCCTGCCGACCCGAATCGAGAAATTCACCGTCAACCGTTCGCCGCACGTCGACAAGAAGTCGCGCGAGCAGTTCGAAATCCGCACCCACAAGCGGGTGCTCGACATCGTCGACCCGACGCCGCAGACGGTCGACGCGCTGATGAAGCTCGATCTCGCCGCCGGCGTCGACGTCGAAATCAAGCTCTAGAGGGAATCTGCCGGGCGCCTCTGACAAGGGCGCTCACGAAGGATCAA
>DATNFJ010000094.1:0-34576 GCA_035606455.1 Sphingomicrobium sp. | reverse complement strand
CGCTCACCGTTCTTCTTGACGACCGTCAGGTCGCGAAGCTGGACGCGTTCAAAGGTGGTGAAGCGGGCGCCGCAGGCCTCACACTGCCGGCGTCTTCGGATCGACGCCCCATCCTCGCTCGGGCGGCTGTCCTTTACCTGGCTGTCTTCATGGGCGCAGAAAGGGCAGCGCATCTTACCCCTGGTAGATGGGAAAGCGGGCGCACAGATCCAGCACGCGCGAATTCACCCGCCGCTCGACGGACCCATTATTTTCGAGCCCGTTGTCCTTCAGCCCGTCGAGGACGTCGGCGACCATGTCGGCGATGTCGCGGAACTCGGCCTCGCCGAAGCCGCGCGTCGTCCCGGCCGGCGAGCCGACGCGGATTCCGCTGGTCTTCACCGGCGGAAGCGGGTCGAACGGAACGCCGTTCTTGTTGCAGGTAATGCCGGCGCGCTCGAGGCTTTCGTCGTCGTCCTTGCCGGTGAGGCCCAGCGGACGCAGGTCGACCAGCGCCACGTGGGTGTCGGTGCCACCGGCGACGAGGTCGGCGCCGCGCTCCTTCAACCGGCCCGCGAGCGTCTTGGCGTTGGCGATCACTGCCTTTGCATAGGCCTTGAACTCGGGCTGCAGCGCTTCCCCGAAGGCCACCGCCTTGGCCGCGATGACGTGCATCAGGGGTCCGCCCTGGAGGCCGGGGAAGACAGCGGAGTTGATCTTCTTCGCAATGTCCTCGTCGTCGGTCAGCACCATGCCTCCGCGCGGTCCGCGAAGTGTCTTGTGCGTGGTCGTGGTGACGACATGCGCATGACCGAACGGCGTCGGATGCTCGCCTGCCGCCACCAGCCCCGCGAAATGCGCCATGTCGACCATGAAGATCGCGCCGACCTCGTCGCAGATCTGGCGGAAGCGGGCGAAGTCGAAGTGGCGCGGATAGGCCGATCCGCCCGCGATGATCAGCTTCGGCCGGTGCTCCTTCGCCAGCCGCTCCACTTCGTCGAAATCGACCAGATGATCGTCCTGCCGGACTCCGTACTGGACCGCGTTGAACCATTTGCCCGATTGCGCCGGCGGAGCGCCGTGGGTGAGGTGGCCGCCGGCGGCGAGGCTCAGGCCCATGATCGTGTCGCCGGGCTTCAGGAGCGCCATCATGACGGCGCCGTTCGCCTGCGCGCCGGAATGCGGCTGGACATTGGCGAAGCCGCAATTGAACAGCTTCTTCGCCCGCTCGATGGCTAATGTCTCGACCGCGTCCGAGGGGGCGCAGCCCTGGTAGTAGCGGCGGCCGGGATAGCCTTCCGCATATTTGTTGGTGAGGACGGAGCCCTGTGCCTCCAGAACCGCCTTGCTGACGATATTTTCGGAGGCGATCAGCTCGATCTGCGTCTGTTCGCGGTGAAGCTCGGCGCGGATCGCGTCCTCGACCGCTTTGTCCTTTTCGGCGAGGCCGCTGGTGAAGAAGCCGTGCGGCACGCGATAATTCTGGTCCTGTTCGAGATCGGCGGCGGTGGCCATCAGTCGGAGTCCTGAAGTTCGTGGGAGAGCTGGTCGACGCGGCGCTGGTGCCGGCCCCCTTCGAAGTCGGTCGAAAGGAAGGTCTCGACGCAAGCCTTGGCCATCTCCACTCCGATCAGGCGCGCGCCGAGCGCGATTGCGTTGGCATCGTTGTGGCGGCGAGCGAGACTGGCCGACAGTGGCTCGTCAACCTGCGCGCAGCGGCAGGCGGAGTTACGGTTCGCGGCAATGGCGACCCCGATGCCCGATCCGCAGACGGTGATCCCGCGTTCGGCCCGGCCATCGGCAAGCGCCTCCGCAAGCATTGCGCCGAACTTCGGATAATCGACGCTTTCGTGACCGTGGGTGCCCAGGTCGAGGACGTCGTGACCCTGATCGGCGAGCCACGCGGCAAGCTCGTCCTTGAGATCGACGCCGGCATGATCGGCGGAAAGTGCGATGCGCATAGGCTCTTCCTAGCCTCCAATCCGGCGCCGCGCCACAGTGCGAAAGTTGCCAAAGTTGGCTGTTCCACGTGCGCGCAGGCGGGCGCGTACGCACGCGCGAGGGAGGCGGCTGAGGTCAGCCGATGGATCGGGCCCGGGAAACGATTCGCGCACTACCGACGGGCATAGTGCAAATGCCAAGCTGTAGGACAGCGTGGAGTGGAGACCGTTAGTGAATTAGGCGAACGGTCCCGATCACGCCTCGGGGCTGCCCGCCTACCTTCGCTGACAAGTTCGCAATGATGTCTTCGCCACGCTTTAGCCCCATCAAGCTCTGGCCTTTATACCGACAGCTCAGAATGGCATCGACCGCTTTGGACCAACCCTCCTGTACTTGAACGGACCATCGATTTTCATCCGCCGCATTGACGACGGACATCTCAACAGGGCCGGGCCCGAAGTCCCAAGGCTCCGAAACAGTCATCCGCAACCGAAGAGGTGGCGCAGTCATTCGTTAGGAATAGCATCGGCTAACGTCCACTTTCCACCCAAAGCAGACATTTCATGGTACAGATTAGGCCGCCTCGCGCAGCTCCTCGCGGCCGAAGATCTCGACGAGCGCGTTGGTCAGCTCGTCCATCATCTCTGCCGTGTGGGTCGGTCCGGGGGTGAAGCGCAGGCGCTCGGTGCCGCGCGGAACGGTCGGGAAATTGATCGGCTGGACGTAGAGGCCATATTCGGCGAGCAGGATATCGCTGATCCGCTTGGCCTTGACCGGGGAACCGATCAGCAGCGGCACGATGTGCGTCTCGCTCGGCATGACCGGAAGTCCCGCAGCCGCGAACTTGGCCTTGAGCATGCCTGCGGATTCCTGCTGCGCGCGCCGTTCCTCCTGCGACTGCTTGAGGTGGCGGACGCTCGCGAGCGCGCCCGCGACCAGGACCGGCGACAGGCTCGTCGTGAAGATGAACCCCGGCGCGTAGGAGCGAATGCAGTCGATGATCATCCGGTCCGCGGCGATATAGCCGCCCATCACGCCGAATGCCTTGCCGAGCGTGCCCTCGATGATCGTCAGCCGCTCGGCGACGCCATCACGCTCGGAAATGCCGCCGCCGTGGTCGCCGTACATGCCGACCGCGTGGACCTCGTCGAGGTATGTGAGCGCGTTGTATTTGTCTGCGAGGTCGCAGATCGCCGCGATCGGCGCGATGTCGGCGTCCATCGAATAGACGCTCTCGAACGCCACCAGCTTGGGCGTGCCGGGTTCGGCCGCCGCAAGCAGCTCTTCGAGATGATCGAGGTCGTTGTGGCGGAACACGCGCTTTTCGCAGCCGCTGCTCTTGATGCCCGCGATCATCGAGGCGTGGTTGAGCTCGTCGGAGAAGATGATGCAGCCGGGAAGCAGCTTGCCCAGCGTCGACAGGGCCGCTTCGTTCGACACATAGCCCGAGGTGAAGATCAACGCGGCTTGCTTGCCGTGAAGGTCCGCGAGCTCGGCCTCGAGCCGGGTATGATAATGGGTGTTGCCGCTGATGTTGCGGGTGCCGCCCGAGCCGGCGCCGACTTCGTGAAGCGCCTTCTCCATCGCTTCGACGACGGCGGGGTGCTGGCCCATCCCGAGATAGTCGTTCGAGCACCAGACGGTAATCGGCTTCGGCCCGTTGCCGCCGAAGCAGTGCGCGTTGGGAAAGCTGCCCTTGGTGCGCAGGATGTCGATGAACACGCGATAGCGGCCTTCGTCGTGAAGGCGGTCGATCGCGGATTTAAAAATGCGGTCGTAGTCCAACGCTCTAAGCCTCGCTCGCAAGCGGCTTTAGCTTCCGCTCCCTCGAGATTCCATTGCGAACGACTCGCATCTACAGACTCTTGACCTCCGTCAGGCCGAACCGCGCCAGCGCGCTCATGAGCGGACGGTGGCCCTCTCCGGTATAGATGACAATTCCGCCGCCAGGTTCCTCGGGCCACGGCTGACCCTGCGTCAGATGCGCGATCCGCCGCGCGATCCCCGGACCGCCGTCGACGTAGGTCACCCGCGGGAAGGCGGCGCGCAGCTCGTCCTGCAGCAAGGGGAAATGGGTGCAAGCGAGGACCACCGTGTCGATGCTGTCTCCATGCGGCGCATCGAACAGCGGCTGGACGGCCGAGCGTACCGCTTCCAATGCAACATCCTCGCCGGCAAGTTTCGCCTCCGCAAGCTCGACCAGGTCCGGCGACCCCAGGCGAATGAGCGTACAGTCGGATGCGAACCTGGCGGCGAGATCGTCGACATAGGGCTGGCGCACGGTTGCTTCGGTTCCGAGCACGCCGATCACGCGCGACTTCGAGATTTCGGCAGCGAGCTTGATTGCCGGTACAGTGCCGACAACCGGCAGATCGAGCGCCGCTCGGACGTGGTCAAGCGCGACGGTCGAAGCGGTGTTGCAGGCGATCACCGCGAGGCGCGGACGGAAGCGTTCGACCAATCGGCCGAGCAGGGCCGGGACCCGGCTTGCGATCTCCCCCTCGGTCCGCTTGCCGTAGGGGTAGCCGGCGCTGTCCGCGGCATAGACGATCGGCGCGTTCGGCAGGAGCGCCCGCGTCGGCCCGAGCACCGACAATCCGCCGACGCCGGAATCGAAGAAGAGGAGGGGGGAATCGGGCTGCAGAAGACACTCCGTTCGGGCTGGGCTTGTCGAAGCCCTGCCTTCCGTTTCGCCGTAAAGAACAAAGCAGCCCTTCGACAAGCTCAAGGCGAACGGATGTTGAAGGTGCGAAACCTTCTGCTACCAAACCGGCAATGACCCGCGAGATGCTCTTTGCTTTGGCGCTCGGCTACGTGCTCGGCTCGATCCCCTTCGGGCTGATCCTGACGCGCCTTGCGGGCAAGGGCGACATCCGCGAGATCGGCTCGCACAGCATCGGCGCCACCAACGTTCTGCGGACGGGGAGCAAGCTGCTCGCCGCGCTGACCCTGGTCCTCGATTGCCTCAAGGCGACGGCGGCGATCCTGCTTGCCCAGCGCCTGTTTGGCGACTTCACCGGCGCCTATGCCGCGACCGGCGTGCTCCTCGGCCATCTTTACCCGGTCTGGCTGGGATTCCGCGGCGGCAAGGGCGTCGCGACGCTGCTGGGCATCCTCATCGGCCTGCAGCTGTGGCCGGCCGCGCTCGTCTATGCCGCCGTCTGGATTTTCCTGCTCGCGACGCTCCGAATCTCGTCGCTTGCCGGGATGACGGCCGCGGTCAGCGCGCCGATTGTCGCCTTCGCCCTTCATTCCGCTTATGCCCCGCTGCTGCTCGGTTTCGCGTTGCTTGTCCTGTGGCGACATCGCGAGAACATCCTTCGCCTCACGAAAGGAACCGAGCCACGAGTAGGATCGAAGACCTCGCCGACCGCCTGAGGCTGCTGAGGACTCCGGGCATCGGCCCGGTCACCTACCGCCAGCTGATCGCCCGGTTCGGAACGCCCGCGGCCGCGCTTGCGGCCGTGCCCGATCTCGCGAGGCGCGGCGGCGGGAAGGCGCCGGCGCTGGCGAGCCGCGAGTCCGCGGAGCGCGAGATCGCCAGGGTGGAGAAGCTCGGCGCCAGGTTCCTCGCGCTCGGGCAGGGCCTTTACCCGCGGCTTCTGGCCGAACTCGAGGACGCACCGCCGCTGCTGATCGCGAGGGGCAATCTGAAGCTTCTCGACAGCCAGTCGGTGGCGATCGTGGGCGCCCGAAACGCCTCGGCAGCGGCCTGCCGGTTCGCGCGCGGGCTAGCCCATGACCTGGGGCAGGAGGGTCTCGTCGTCGTCTCCGGCCTGGCCCGCGGAATCGACAGCGCCGCCCATGACGGCGCGCTCGAGACGGGCACCATCGGCGTAATCGCCGGCGGGATCGACGTCTTCTACCCGCCCGAGAACCAGGCGCGGCAGGAGGCGCTATACGAACGCGGGCTCGTACTCGCCGAAATGCCGCCGGGCACCGAGCCGCGCGCACGCCACTTCCCCTACCGCAACCGGATCATTGCTGGGATCAGCAGCGGCACGGTGGTGGTGGAGGCGGCGCCGCGCTCCGGCTCGCTGATCACGGCGCGGCTGGCGGCGGAGGCCGGGCGCGAGGTGATGGCGGTACCCGGCTCGCCGCTCGACCCCCGCGCGCAGGGCTGCAACCAGCTGATCCGCGACGGCGCGACGCTGGTCCAGAACGCCGCCGATGTCGTCGAAGTGGTCCGGCCTTATGAATCGCAGGTGCGCTCGGCGGCCATTCCCTACGAGCACCGGCCGGAAGAGATGGTGGACGGCGAGGACGTGCTGGCCTCGGTCGAAGCGCTGCTCGGACCCTCGCCCGCGCCGGTGGACGAAATCATCCGCCTGTCGGGCGCGACATCGGGCGCAGTGCAAATGGCGCTGCTCGAGCTTGACTTGGCCTGCCGTCTCGACCGTCATGCGGGCGGGAAGGTTAGCCTTCGCACCGCTTGACGAGCATCAAGGCTGATCCCCACCATCGCGCGTACGTACGTATAGGAACGCCACCACTTGAAACTCGTCGTCGTCGAATCGCCTGCGAAGGCGAAAACAATCGAGAAATATCTGGGAAGCGGCCATCGCGTGCTCGCGTCCTTCGGCCATGTCCGCGACCTTCCGCCCAAGGACGGCTCGGTCGATCCCGACCAAGGCTTCCACATGGAGTGGCAGGTCTCGCCCGACCGCGCGAAGCAGATGCGCGCGATCACCGACGAGGCGAAGAAGGCCGATACCCTGATCCTTGCCACTGACCCCGACCGCGAGGGCGAGGCGATCAGCTGGCATGTGCAGGAGCTGCTGCGCCAGAAGAAGGCGCTTCCCGCCGACGTGCAGAGAGTGACCTTCAACGCGATCACCAACGCCGCGGTGACCGAGGCGATGAAGAAGCCGCGCGGCCTCGATGAGGATCTGATCGACGCCTACCGGGCGCGACGCGCGCTCGATTATCTGGTGGGCTTCACCCTCTCGCCGATCCTGTGGCGCAAGCTCCCCGGCGCTAAATCGGCCGGTCGCGTGCAGTCCGTCGCGCTCCGCCTGATCGTCGACCGCGAGCGAGAGATCGAGCTTTTCCGCCCACAGGAATATTGGGCGGTCAGCGCGACGTTCGAGAAGGACGGGCAGCGCTTCACCGCGCGCCTCGCGCAGCTCGACGGAAGGAAGATCGACCGGCTGACGATCGGCAGCCGCGGCGACGCCGACCAGGCGAAAGCGGCGGTTGAAGCAGGGCATTTCACTGTTTCGTCGGTCGAGACCAAGCCCTTCTCCAGAAATCCCCCGCCGCCCTTCACCACTTCCACGTTGCAGCAGGAGGCGGCGCGCAAGCTCGGCTTTTCCGCGAGCCACACGATGCGGGTCGCCCAGTCGCTCTACGAAGACGGGCTGATCACCTACATGCGGACCGACGGGATCGACATGGCGCCCGAGGCGGTGAGCGCGGCGCGGCATGCGATCGCGACACGCTACGATTCGGGCTACGTGCCCGACCGGCCGCGCCAGTACACCAGCAAGATCAAGAATGCGCAGGAAGCGCACGAGGCGATCCGGCCGACCGACTTCAGCCGCTCGCGCGCAGCGTCGGGCGATCACGGGCGGCTCTACGAACTCGTCTACAACCGCGCGCTCGCGAGCCAGATGGCCTCGGCCCGGCTGGAGCGTACGACGGTGGAGCTAACGGACGGGGCAGGGCGCGCGGTGTTGCGGGCAAGCGGTCAGGTCGTGCTCTTTCCCGGCTATCTCGCGCTCTACGAGGAAGGCCGCGACGAGAAAGCGGAAGACGAAGAAGGCGCGCGGATGCCGTTGCTTCGCGAAGGCGATGCGCCGGCCAAGACCGGCGTCGAGGCGACCCAGCACTTCACCCAGCCGCCGCCGCGCTATTCGGAAGCGAGCCTGGTCAAACGGCTGGAGGAGCTGGGGATCGGCCGTCCGTCGACCTACGCCTCGACGCTGCAGACGCTGAAGGACCGCGAATATGTCCGCGTCGACAAGGGGCGGTTCGTGCCCGAGGAGAGCGGCCGCCTGGTGACGGCCTTCCTCGAGCGCTTTTTCGAGAAATATGTCAGCTACGATTACACAGCGGAGCTCGAGGAGGAGCTGGACGACGTTTCAGGCGGGCGGCTCGACTGGCAGAAGCTGCTCGACCAATTCTGGCGCGATTTCCAGCCCAAGGCCGGCGAGGTCATGGACCAGAAGCCGAGCGAGATTACCCAGGCGCTCGACGAGTTCCTCGCGCCCTGGCTTTATCCGCCGCGTGCCGACGGCAGCGACCCGCGGGTCTGTCCGCAGTGCGGCAATGGGCGCCTCAGCCTTCGCGGCGGCAAGTTCGGCGCATTTGTCGCGTGCTCCAATTATCCCGACTGCCGCTACACCCAGAAGTTCGGTCAGGGTGGCGACCAGGCGCAGAGCGAAGGTCCGCAAGAGCTTGGCGACGGCATCCTGCTCAAGACGGGCCGCTTCGGGCCTTATGTCGAACGCGGCGACAAGCGCGCCTCGATCCCCAAGGACGTGCCGGTGGAGGATGTCACGACGGAGGTCGCGGAGCGGCTGCTGTCGCTTCCGCGCGAGATCGGCGCGCATCCGGAGACGGGCAAGCCGATCACCGCGTCGATCGGCCGCTACGGGCCCTATCTCGCGCACGACGGCAAATATGCGAAGCTCGGCTCGACCGCGGAAGTGTTCGAAACGGGGATGAACGCCGCGGTCGCGAAGCTCGCCGACGCGGCATCGGGCGGCGGACGCCAACGCGGCGGCTCGCGCGAGCCGATCGCGGTGCTCGGCAAGCATCCGGCGAGCGGCGGCGACATCAAGGTGATGGAGGGGCGCTACGGACCCTATGTGACCGATGGTTCGACCAATGCGACGCTGCCGAGAGGCGCGGATCCCAGGTCCCTGACGCTGGACGAGGCTGTTCGGCTGATCGATGAGCGCGCCGCCAGGGGACCGTCGGCGAAAAAGGGGCGGCGAAGGTCCGCGGGGAAGAAATCCCGGTGATCACGATACAACTACAACGATTGCCTCACGGCAAAGATTTACCACTGCCGAGTTATGGCACTGAGGGTGCCGCAGGTCTCGACGTGGTGGCCGCGGAGGACCTGACCCTGGCGCCCGGCCAGCGGCACGCGGTCGCGACGGGTTTCGCGATCGCCATTCCCGAAGGCTACGAAGTGCAGGTTCGCCCGCGCTCGGGCCTTGCGCTCAAGCACGGGATCACGTGCCTCAATACGCCGGGCACGATCGACCACGACTATCGCGGCGAGGTGAAGGTCATCCTTGCCAACCTCGGCTCGGAGCCGTTCCCGGTTCGCCGCGGCGAGCGGATCGCGCAGCTCGTGCCCGCGCCGGTGCTGAAGGCGGCGTTCACCGAGGTCGCCGAGCTCGGCGCAACGGCGCGCGGGGCAGGGGGCTTCGGCTCGACAGGCCAGTGAACCTCTCTGACGACGAGCTCGAGCGCTACGCGCGGCACATCGTCCTGCCGCAGGTCGGCGGCGTCGGCCAGCGCAAGCTGAAGAACGCGAGCGTCGCCGTCGTCGGCGCCGGCGGAATCGGAAGCGCAGTCATTCCCGCGCTCGCCGGAGCAGGCGTCGGGCAGCTGACCATCATTGATTCCGACATAGTCGAACTCGCCAATCTCCACCGCCAGCCGCTCTTCCGCGAGAGGGACTTGGGGCAAGCCAAGGCCGAGCTTGCCGCCGAGTCCGTCCGACGGCTCAACCGCCATGTCGAAGCGGCGCCGCGGTCCGAGCGGATCGGCCCCGACAATGCCGAGGAGTTGCTCGCCGGCCATGAGCTGGTGATCGACGGGAGCGACAATTTCGCGACCCGGCTCGCGGTCAGCGACGCCTGCGTGGCGCTCGCTCTTCCACTCGTCTCCGCGGCGGGGGTCCAGTTCCAGGGACAGGTCGGATTGTTCCGTACGAAGCCCTGCTACCGCTGCTTCGTCGGGGACGCGTTCGACTCGGACGACTGCGACAATTGTTCGGATCTCGGAGTCCTTGGCGCGCTGACCGCGACCGTCGGCAGCTTTGCCGCGCTGCTTGCAATCGAATCCATCGTCGGGATCGGCGGCGACCAGGCAGGCCAGCTACACCTGTTCGACGCAGAAAGGCTTAGCTGGCGGGCGATACGAATCCCCGCCGACCCCGCCTGCCGGGCGTGCGGCTCGATTTAGCGGGACGGCCCTTCGATGTTGAAGCTGAGCTCCCCCTTGTACCAGGCGGTCGACCGGTAGGTCGGACGATAATCGCCGGCCTGGATCATCTCCTTCAGCGTTCCGCCGATCACCGCCTCGGCTTTCGGGCAGTTGAGCTTGGGGATGACGATCTGAAGTAGGTTGCCATTGTCGTCGAACAGAGCGGCGAAGCTCATGTTGAAATCGAAGCGGTCGCCCTTGAACCCCGGCAGGCTGCATTCGTGCCGGGTCGCGATGTCGTTGAGCGCGAGCATCAGGTTTTTGCTCTGATGGTCGGTTCCGTTGTCGCCGATCGGCGGCAGGTAGCTCCAGTCGCCCTTGCCGGCTATGACGCTGACGGGCGGAGCCGAGGCGGCCACGAGAGCCAGGAACAACGGCGCCGCAAGCAAATACTTCATCTCGCCCTCCATCTTGAGCGCTGCGAACCTATCGCTTCAGCCGCGGCGTGTCGATGACAGGTTCAACCGAGCGCCTGGGCGGCCCGGGCGATCAGGTGCCGCGCGACCTCTTCCTTGCTCGTTTCGGGCCAGTCCTCGACGCCCGAAGCGGTGACCAGATGGACCCGGTTGCGTTCGCCGCCCATCACACCGCCGGATACGTCGTTCGCGACGACCCAGTCGGCGCGCTTGGCTTCGCGCTTGGCGATCGCCTGCTCGACCACGCGCTCGGTTTCCGCTGCAAAGCCGATCAGGAGGCGCGGGCGCTGGTCGCTCGACGCTAGCTCGGTGAGGATATCGCGCGTCGGAACGAAGTCGAGCCGCGGCGGGCCCGCGCCTTTCTTGAGCTTGGTCGTGGAGGGGATCACCCGCCAATCGGCGACGGCGGCGACGAGGATCGCGGCGTCGGCCGGCAAAGCGGCGAACACCGCTTCGGCCATTTGCGCGGCCGTTTCCACGTCGATGCGATCGACGCCGGTTGGTGTTGCCAGCGCGACTGGGCCCGCGACGAGCGTAACCCGCGCTCCACCATCCGCGGCCGCCGCCGCAATCGCGAAGCCTTGCCGCCCGGACGACCGGTTGGCGATGACCCGCACGGGATCGATCGGCTCCCAGGTCGGGCCCGCGGTGACGAGGATGTGCTTGCCGGCGAGCGTCACTTCGCGCCGAGGAACCCGTTCTTCGAGAGCCAATCCATGATCGCCTGCGGTTCGGGAAGCCGGCCAGGCCCATGCTCGCCGCACGCCATCTCGCCCTCGGCTGGCTCGATCACGCGAACGCCGTCTTCGACCAGCTGCTGCACGTTCCTGCGCGTTGCGGCATGCAACCACATGCGGACGTTCATCGCCGGCGCGACGACCACCGGCTTGTCGGTCGCGAGAAGCAAGGTGGTAGCGAGGTCGTCCGCGATCCCGCCCGCCATTTTCGCGAGCAGGTCGGCCGTGGCCGGGCAGACGAGCACGAAATCGGCGGCGCGGCTCAATTGAATATGGCCGATCTCGACCTCATCCTTCAGCTCCCATAGCGACGTGTGGACCGCGCTTTCGGCAAGCGTTCCCAGGCTCATGGCGGTGACGAAATGCTCGCCGCCCCTGGTCAGCACCGGCGTGACGGCGTGCCCCGCCTTCCTGAGCAGCCGCACGAGCTCCAGCGACTTGTATGCCGCGATCCCGCCGCCGACGATGAGGAGCACTCGAGCCATGGCGTTATCGTAGCACAAACAGGAGAGCGGCGCCGATGATGACGCCGAGCACCCCGGCCACCGCATAGCTCCACCAGGCGCGCTCCTTGATCACCGCGATTTCGGGCAACGGCGGGGGCGGCGGCGCGGCGCCCTTGCGCGGATAATATTCGTCGATCCGCTCGATCAGCTCGGGGAGCTTCTTCACCGCCCGGACCAGCTCGATCAGCCGGTCTGCATAATAAGCTTCCGGTCCCAGCTCGTCGCGGATCCAGCCGCGGATGAACGGCTCGGCGGTCTCCCACATGTTGATGTCGGGATCGAGCGCGCTAGCCACGCCCTCGTTCATCACCATCGTCTTCTGGAGAAGCAGCAGGTGCGGCTGGGTCGGCATGTCGAAGTCGCGGGTGATCGAGAACAGGCTCTCGAGCATCCGCCCGACGGAGATGTCCTTGACCGGGAGCCCGCGGATCGGCTCGCCGGCCGCTCGAAGCGCGGTTGCGAACTCCTCCACGCTATGGTGGCCCGGCACATATTGCGCCTCGAAGTGGATTTCGGCGACGCGGCGGTAGTTGCCGGTGATGAGCCCGTAGAGGATCTCGGCGAGCCACATCCGGGCGCGGCGGTCGATCCGCCCCATGATCCCGAAGTCGATCGCCGCGATCCGCCCGTCGGGAAGCGCGAACAGATTGCCGTGGTGGAGGTCGGCGTGGAAGAAACCGTCGACGACCGCCTGGCGGAGGAAGGCCCGGACGAGCGTGGCGGCGAGCGCCGCGCAGTCCTGCCCGGCTTCGATCAGCGCCCCGCGGTCGCTGAGCTTGATTCCGTCGAGCCATTCGAGCGTGAGCACCCGGCGCGCCGTCCGCCGCCAATCGATCTCGGGGACGTGATAGCCCGGCTCGGCGATCATGTTTTCCCGAAGCTCGGAGGCCGACGCGGCCTCACGCTGCAGGTCGAGCTCGCGCGCGGTCCATTGGCGAAATTGCGCGACGACGAGGCGCGGACGCAGCCGCTCGATCTCGCCGCCGTAGCTTTCGACCTGGGCCGCCGCCCACTCGTAGGTGTCGATGGCCCTGGCGAATTCTTCCTCGATGCCGGGGCGGAGGACCTTGACTGCGACTTCGCGGCCTTCGGTGGTGATTGCGTGGTGCACCTGGGCGATCGAGGCTGCGCCGACCGGTACTTCGTCGAAGCGGGAGTAGAGGCTTTCGAGCGGCGCATTGAACGACCGTTCGATCGTGCGCTTGATCGCCGCGAACGGCGCCGGCGGCAGATCGTCCTGCAGCTGCGACAGGTTCTCGGCGGCTTGCTGTCCAACGAGGTCGGGTCGCGTCGACAGCGCCTGGCCGAGCTTGATCGCTGCCGGGCCGATTGCGACCAGCGCCTGCGCATACTGCGGTGTCGGCGGAATCCTCGCGCCGAAGCGCGCGATTCGTGCGAGCCGGCGCACGGGCCTCGGGATCAGCGGATCGCGCTCGATCCCGCGCAGCGCGCCGTGCCGCGCCAGCGTCCGCCCCCATTTCAGCAGACGCCACAGGTGGGTGACGCTGGCGGTCAAATCTTCCAGCCGCTGTGGATGGTGACGAGACCGCCGAGCATCGGTTCCGCCGCAGCGCGGACGAAGCCGGCGCCCGCTACCATGCGTTTGAACGCGTTCGGCCGCGGGAAGCGGCGGATGCTTTCGACCAGATAGCGGTAGCTGTTCTCGTCATCCGCCACCGCCTGGCCGATGCGTGGGATCATCCTGGATGCCCAGGCATCGTAGAGGCTGGAGAAGCCGGGCCAGTCGCTTGACGCGAATTCCATGCAATAGAACCGGCCGCCGCGCTTCAGCACCCGGTGCGCCTCGCGCAACGCGGCGGGTATGTCCGTGACGTTCCGGATGCCGAAGACGATCGTATATGCGTCGAAACTCGAGTCGGCGAAGGTCAGATGCTCGGCGTTTTCCACCTTCCAGCCGAGGCCGGTGAGGCCGCGTCGCTGTGCGCGCTCCTTGCCGACCTCGAGCATGTCGGCGTTGATGTCAGCGACCGTCACGTGAGCCCCGCGCTGAGCCATGCGGAAGGCGACGTCGCCCGTGCCGCCTGCCATGTCGAGGATCTCCTCGCCGCGACGCGGCTTAACGCGATTTACGAAGCGGTCCTTCCACAGCCGGTGCATGCCGCCGGACATGAGGTCGTTCATGATGTCGTAGCGGCGCGCGACCGAGCTGAAGACCGCGCCGACGCGGCGCGTCTTCTCCTCGGGGCTGACCAGCTCGTCGCCGAAATTGACCTTGTCGCTCATAGGCGTTGCGCCTCTAGCCGCCTTGAGCGCCCTCCGCCATATCGCGGGGACCATGCCGGAGCTCCCCGAAGTCGAGACCACTGTTCGCGGCCTCGCCCGCGTTCTCGACGGCCGGCGGATCGCCAGCGTCGAGGCGCGGCGCCCGGACCTCAGGCGCGCGCTTCCCGACGATCTCGGGCAGCGGCTGACCGGGGCGCGAGTCACGGGCCTCCGGCGGCGCGCGAAATACGGCCTCATCGGCACCGACCGCGGCGATACGCTCGTCTTCCACCTCGGCATGTCCGGCCACTGGCGAATCGATCCGGCCGAAACGGGTAAGCACGACCATTTCATCATCACGACCGACGAGGGCCGGCGCCTCGCGCTCAACGACGCCCGCCGCTTCGGCTCACTCGACCTGGTGCGCACCGAAGAGCTGGACGATTGGCCCGCGTTCAAGGCGCTCGGGCCGGAACCGTTCGACCTGGACGCTCGGCAATTGAAGCGCCGGCTGGCTGGGCGAACAGCGGCGATCAAGCTGCTGCTGCTCGACCAGCGGATCGTCGCCGGCCTCGGCAATATCTACGTATGCGAGGCGCTCCACCGCGCGGGTATCAACCCGAAGCGGGCCGGCGGAAGCGTTTCGCTGGGGCGGCTGGAGCGGCTCGTCCCGGCGATCCACGACGTGCTTCGTGAAGCGATAGCGGCGGGCGGATCGACATTGCGCGATTTCGCGGCGCCCGGTGGCGAGCTCGGCTATTTTCCCAAGAGCTTCGCCGTCTACGACCGCGAAGGCCGGCCGTGCCCGTGCGGCGGCACCGTTCGGCGAATCGTCCAGGGCGGCCGTTCCACCTTCTATTGCCCAAGATGCCAACGTTGACCTCTGAGGCGCCAGAGGGTAGGGGAGCCGCCACTCGGTGCGAGCCCAGGGGCCGCGCCGTTTTTCATTGAGCTAGAGGAATAGAATGGCGAACACGCCGCAGGCCAAGAAGCGCATCCGCCGCAACGCGAATCGCGCCGAGATCAACCATTCGCGAATCAGCCGCATCCGGACCTTCATCAAGCAGGCCGAGTCGGCGATCGCCACGGGCAAGAAGAAGGAAGCCGCCGAAGCCTTGAAAGCGGTTCAGCCCGAAATGGCACGGGGCGTCGCGCGCGGGGTTATCCACAAGAACACGGCCGCGCGGAAAATTTCTCGGCTGTCCAAACGGGTTGCTTCGCTCGGCTGAAAACAGCCCTCAAAAGCGGGTTATAAACGGGCCGTCGGGGAACCGGCGGCCCGTCCTTTTTCGAGACCTTTAAAAAAGCCAGCAATTCCCGCGATTCGCGCGGTTGTTAACTCCTCGATAACCAAGAAAATAGCGGTTTTCCGCCATTCCCACGCAGTTTCGGCCCTATTCCTATGTCAAGGCTTTTTATTTCGCTTTCGTGAAAAAACGGCTCTTGCAACCTGGGCGCGACAATCTCACAAAGGCCTTTCCGGGCGCGAATCCGCGCCGGGGGCAAGAGCGAAAAAGAGCTTAGCGCGCGCGACTCGGGTCACGCGCAACGGGGCTCTGCGTCTCTTGTCGAGGGGGTGTGACGAGGGAGGCGCGGAGCAGTGCAGGCTGGAGGGGCGAATTCGTCGGTTGATCTGGCTGCGGCGCCGGTTTCCGCCCCGCTCGAGGCGGGCTGGGAATCGATCAGGAACGGTCTTCGCAGGGATCTTGGAGCACGAACCTTCGACGGCTGGCTGAAGCCGGCCGAGCTCGGTTCGTTCGAGCCCGACAGCGGAACGCTCGATCTCGTCATGCCGAGCCAGTTCATGGCCGACTGGGTACGATCGCATTTCGGCGAGCGCCTGGCGCTGGCGTGGAAAACCGTCCTCCCGGTGGTTCGCGACGTCCGGATTATCGCCGCGGCTGATGCGCCGCGCCCGGCCCCGCTGCTGATCCTCGACGAAGCGCCCCCGCCGGCCGAGCGGGATCCGAACGCGCCGAATTTCGATCCGCGCTACCGGTTCGAGACGTTCGTCGTCGGCAAGGCCAACGAAGTCGCGGCGACCGCCGCCCGGACTCTCGCGACGTCGCCGACCGTCAGCTTCAATCCCTTGTTCGTCCATGGCGGCACCGGCCGTGGCAAGACCCACCTGCTGCACGCGATTGGCCACGCCTTCCTTCAGCACAACCGCGGGGCGCGCGTCGTCTCGATGTCGGCCGAGAAGTTCATGGTCGAGTTCATCCGCGCGCTGAAAGAGAATGACACGATCGGGTTCAAGCAGCGGCTCCGCAACGCCGACCTGCTGCTGATCGACGACGTCCAGTTCATCGCCGGCAAGGATTCGACCCAGGAGGAATTCTTCCACACGATGAACGAGATCATCACCGCAGGCCGGCGGCTGGTGATCACGTCGGACCGCGCGCCGCAGGACCTCGACGGGATCGCGCCGCGAATCCTCTCGCGCCTGTCGTGGGGCCTCGTCGCGGATATCAACGCCGCCGATTACGAGCTGAGGTTCAACATCATCTGCGCCAAGCTCGAGGCGCTGCCCGGCGTCGAAATGTCGCGGCCGGTGATCGACTTCCTCGCCCGGCGGGTGACATCCTCGATCCGCGAATTGGAAGGCGCGCTCAACCGCATCGGCGCCTATGCGATGATGACGGGGCGGACGATTGACATCGCGTTCGTCGAGGAAGTGCTTGCGAACGTCCTTCGCGCTAACCAGCGGCGCATTTCCATCGACGAGATCCAGACCCAGGTCGCCGAGCATTACCGGATCCGCAAGGCGGAGATGACCTCGGCCCGCCGCGCCCGCGAAGTCGCCCGGCCGCGCCAGGTGGCGATGTATCTGTCGAAGCAGCTGACTCCGAAGTCGCTGCCGGACATCGGACGCCGCTTCGGCGGGCGCGACCACACGACCGTCATCCACGCGGTCCGCCAGATCGAGAAATTGCGCGCGAGCGATGCGGAGCTCGACGCGGACATCCGGCTGCTGACGAGACAGCTGGAGGGCTGAGCGCCCGCTCCCAAGCGGGCGATCGGTGGGGAGCTGGCCTTTCCGGTCGCCCCGAAACGCCGGAAAGGGCAGGGCCCGCCGGGGAATCTCCGGCGGGCCCGTTTCCGCAAGGACCCCTACAAGCCCATCCAATGAGCGATGTAGCTGACGATGGCGGCACCCGAAGCGATCAGGAAGGCTGCGACGGCGATGCCGACTGCGGCGACGGCAGCGGCTGCGACGACGAGGACTCCATCCCTGTAAACAAGCGCCAGGCCGAACAACACGATCACCGCCGCGGGCGCCACGTGGACGATCGGCAGCATCGCGAAGATTGCGAGGAAGAAGCACAGGACACCGATAAGCCGCGTCGCCGTCCGGCCGGTGAGACGAGCGAGGCGTGGCTTGAACATGCGTTCGACGCGGCTCTCGACCCATTCGATCTTCGCGACCAGGCGCCGCAGCTCGTCCTTCGTCACTCCGCGACGGTCGATCCGCGCAGGAAACCAGGGGCTGGCACGGCCGAACGCCATCTGGGCCGACACGATCATCAGCGGAATCGCGAAGAAGATGTTGACCCCCGGCGGCAACGGAATGACGTTGATCGCGGCGAAGATCACCAGCAGGCCGCCCCAGGCGCGTGCCTGGAGCTTCAGCGCAAGGTCGGAGAAGGTGAGCCGCTCGGGCCCGTCTTCGGCGACGATCTCCATCAACCGCTGCGAAAGGGGCAGCGGGCGCGCCTGGCTGGACTGGCTTTTCGGGTGCACGGCGTGGCAGTCGATTATCGCGTGAGGCCGACCGCGGCCTTGGCCTTCGCCAGCACGGGCGCACCTATCTCGCTCGCCCGCGCAGCGCCTTGCTCGAGAATTCGGTCGAGCTGCGCAGTGTCTTCGCGAAGCTCTGCAAGGCGGTTGCGGATCGGCGCGATCAGCGCAACCAGCTCATCGGCGAGCGCGGGCTTGAACGTGCCGAAGCCTTGCCCGGCGAACTTCGAGAGGACCTGCTCAACGGTCTCGCCCGTCACCGCGGCGTAGATTCCGACCAGGTTCTTCGCCTCGGGCCGTCCGTCGAGCGAGCCGGGGTCCTTGGGCAGCGGCTCGGGGTCGGTCTTCGCCTTGCGGATCTTCTGGGCGATCATGTCGTCGCTGTCGGTTAGGTTTACCCGGCTCATGTCCGACGGGTCGGACTTCGACATTTTCGCGGTGCCGTCGCGAAGGCTCATCACGCGGGCCGCCGTGCCGCCACCGATGAACGGCTCGGGCGCGACGAACAGCTCGACGTCGAAGTCGTTGTTGAACTTCATCGCGATGTCGCGGGTGAGCTCGACATGCTGCTTCTGGTCCTCGCCCACCGGCACGTGGGTCGCCTGGTAGAGCAGAATATCGGCTGCCTGGAGCACGGGATAGGTGTAGAGCCCGACCGACGCGCCTTCGCGGTTCTTGCCCGACTTTTCCTTGAACTGGGTCATGCGGTTCAGCCAGCCGATTCGCGCGGTGCACTGCAGCAGCCAGGCGAGCTCCGAATGGGCGGGGACCGCGCTTTGCGCGAACAAGGTCGACTTTGCGGGATCGATTCCGCTGGCGATCAGCGCCGCCGCCATCTCGCGGACATTCGACTGGAGCTCATCGGGATCGACGTCGATGGTGATCGCGTGCAGATCGGCGAGGAAGAACAGGCATCCGGCCTCGTCCTGCATCCGCACCCAGCGCAGGATCGCGCCGAGCAAATTGCCGAGATGCAGCCCGCCGGTCGGCTGGATTCCCGAAAGCACGCGCATTCTTCCTTGACCCGTCATGCCCGCGATCGCCTCATCAACAGCTTAATGTCGCCCAGCACGAAAGCGCCGGTCACGAAACAGGCGATCGCGTACACCGCAACGCCGGCGCCGACGAGCACCATCAGCGCTGCAAAGCGGCGGAAGATCGAACCGACCATGTAGGGATCGACAACCGGCGAGAAGAAATAGAGCACGACCCCCATCACCGCCGCCGCCAGCGCAAGACGCGGCACCCGCCGCCGAAGCCGGCGGTCACTTTCGAAATGCTCCCGCTTCTTCAGCGTATGATAAAGCATCCACACGTTCACCGTGGAGGCGAGGGCGGTAGCGAGCGGCGGCCCCACGTGCTTCAGCGGCAGGATGAACGCGAGGTTCAGGACGAGGTTGATCGCGATCGAGATCATCGCGTAGCGCATCGGCGTCCTGGTGTCGTGCCGCGCGTAATAGCCTGGGGTCAGCACCTTCACGAGCACGTAGGACGGTAGGCCGATCGAGAAGGCGGCGAGCGCCTGGCCGGTTTTGACCGCGTCGTCGGCGCCGAACTGGCCGTGCTCGAACAAGGCGCGAATGATGGGCACGCCGCACACGACCAGCGCGATGGTCGCGGGGAGGGTGAAGAACAGCGCCAATTCGAGTCCGCGGTTCTGGGTCGTCATCGCTTCCGAGTCCGCGCCTCGCCCGAGCTGATGCGAGATGGTCGGCAAGAGGACGGTGCCGAGGCCGATTCCGATGAGGCCGAGCGGCAGCTGATTCAGCCGGTCGGCGTAGTAGATGTAGGTCAGCGACCCGTGGGACAGGAACTTGCCCGCGAGCGCGCTCGAAACGAGGAGGTTGAACTGGACGGCCCCGGCGCCGGCCGCGGCGGGGGCGATCAAGCGCAGCAGCCGTTTCACGTCGGGGTTGAGGCGAGGCATCTTGATCCTGAAATGGATTCCGCTCGCCCAGCAGGCGTGAACCAGCCAGACGAGCTGGAGCGCGCCGCCAACCGTCACCGCGATCGCCTGGTTCTGAGCCGTCATCAGCGGTTCGTGGGTGTGGAAGAAAATCAGCGCGACGATCTGCGCCACGTTGAGCAGGATCGGCGCCGCGGCCGCAACCCAGAACTTGTGCAGCGAATTCAGGATTCCGCCTGCGAGCGAGGCGAGCGAAATCAGCATCAAATAGGGAAAAGTGATCCGCGACAGAAGCACGGCGAAGTCGAACTTGTCCGCGGTGATGTCGTTGAAACCGCCCGAAATCAGATAGGTCGCAGGCCAGGCAAACACCTCGAGGATCAGCGTCATCGCGATGAGCGCGGGAAGCAGCACAGAAAGCGCATCCTCGGCGAACTGGACGCCCGCGGGCAGGCCGGGCCCATCCTTGTCGGCGACCTTCTTGTTGAACATCGGGATGAACGCGGCCGAAAAGGCGCCTTCGGCGAACAGCGCGCGAAACATGTTCGGCATCCGCCACGCGATGGTGAAAGCGTCCGACGCGAAGTTCGCGCCGATATATTCGGCGAATAGGATGTCGCGGGCGAGCCCGAGGATGCGGCTGGCAAGCGTCAGCCCGCCGACGGAGCCGAGCGATCGGGCGAGGTTCATCGGTTCATCGCCCCCCGGAGCGCCGAATCGTCAGCCTTCGCCCGGCTCTTCCCCGGCGGCTTCGGCCGATTGCGGCGCGCCACCCTGAGCGCCCTCCTGCCCCTGCTGCGCCTGGAGCTGGGCCATGTAAGCGGCGGTAAAGTCGATCGGGTCGAGGAGGAGCGGCGGGAAGCCGGTGCTCGACACTGCTTCGGCAATGATCTGCCGGGCAAAGGGAAAGATGGTCCGCGGTGCCTCGATGAGGAGGAACGGCTGAAGCGCTTCCTCCGGAATGTTGCGAAGGCCGAATAGCCCGGCGTAGCTCAGGTCGACGATGAAATGGACGCCGTTCTCGGACTTGGCGTTGATCTCCACCTTGAGAATGACCTCGTGGACATTCTCCGCGGCGGAATTGACCGCGATGTTGAACTGCACGTCGAGGCTCGGCTGCACCTGCCAGGAGAAGACCTGGGGAGCGCTCGGATTCTCGACCGAGAGGTCTTTGATATACTGGGCGAGGATGGAAACCTGCGGTTCGTTCCCCCCGTCGCCCGAGCCGTTGCCGCCGGGAACCGGTTGCTGGTCCGCCATATATGCTGTCCTTGCAAGCTGTTAGGTCGTGTCGGGAGCCGCGCATTGGGGCGGCACTTCAGGCGCTTGCGCCTAGCAGTCGCGATTATGGGGCGCAATGCCGCCTTCGTGCGTTTGCGCTGTTGGAATATTTAGACGCGGCGCATTATGTTGTGAGCCAAGAACAATAGGATTCTTTCGAATTGACCGTCATCGTCATCCTCGCGCTCGTCGCTTTGTTCATCGGGCTGCGCCTCTACAGCGTACTCGGCGAGCGTACCGGGCACGAGCAGCAGCCGATCCTCAAACCCGCCGAACATGATCCGAGAGTCGAACCGCGGGTTACCCACCCGCCGGTGACCGCGCCCAGCGCGGACAATGCCGGCGACCTTGCCTATGTGCCGCTCGCGGGACCCGGTGTCCGGGCGATCATCGCCGCCGACGCGAGCTTCGACGTCGCCCGCTTCCTGGAGGGCGCGAAGGCGGCCTATCGGCTGATCCTCGAAGCTTTCTGGAAAGGCGATCTGGAAGCGGTGAAGCCGCACGTCGACGCCCATGTCTACGACACCTTCGCCGCCGCGGTCGAGCAGCGCACGAAGGAAGGCCTCACGCTCGACAATCGGCTGGTCACGATCGAGCAGGCGGTGATTTCCGAGGCCAATGTCGAGCGTTCGGTTGCGCTGGTCACGGTTCGCTTCGAAGCCGACATCGCCGCGGTCACCCGCAATGCCGAAGGGCAGGTGGTCGCCGGATCGATGAGCGACGCGGTGCAGACCCGCGACCTGTGGACCTTCCGCCGCGACCTCGCCTCGCGCGATCCCAACTGGCTATTGATCGAGACCGACGAGGAAGCGTGAGCTTCGCCAGCCGCGCGCTAGCGCTTGCCTCAGCACTGCTTCTCGCCGCCTGCGCCGCCCGACCCACGCCGCCGCCGACCGTCACGCCCCAACCGCCGGTATCGCCGCCGGTCACTCCCGTCACTCCGCCGCCCCCGGCGAACGCGCTTCAGGCCGGCGTCACCCCCGTCCCGCCCGCGCCGACGATCTACGACGTCTGGGCGCAGCGCGCGCTGACCGCCTTCCGGACGAGCTGCCCGGTGCTTGTCCGCCGCCAGGACCAGAGCGGACTTGCGCAGGCGCAGGACTGGATGCCGCTGTGTGTCCAGGCTGCGAGCATCGCGCCCGAACAGGCGGCGGCTTTTTTCCGCGACAATTTCGACTGGGTACGCGTCGGCAACGGGAAGGCCTTCGCGACCGGCTATTACGAGCCCGAGATCCAGGGCTCGCGCACGCCGCAGCCCGGCTATGCGCCGATCTACGCGGTGCCGTCGGACCTGGTGCGCTGCACTCGACCCGACGGCACGACCGGCCGCGGCCGGGTCGACCAGACTGGCACCTGCGTGCCTTATTTTTCGCGCGCCGACATTGACAATGGAGCGCTCGCCAATCGCGGACTTGAGATCGCCTGGGCTGCCGATCCGCTCGACCTGTTCTTCGCCGAAATCCAGGGATCGGCGCGGGTCGTCTTCCCCGACGGTTCGAGCATGCAGATCGCCTATGCCAATCAGAATGGCCTGCCCTACACGCCAATCGGCAAGGTGTTGAGGGATCAGGGAATCCTTCCTGCGGGTGGCGCCAGCATGCAGGCGATCAAGGCTTGGGTGCGCGCCAATCCCGATCAGGCCCGCGCCCTGATGGAGCAGAACGCGTCCTACATCTTCTTCCGGGTGCTGAATGGCCCCGGCCCGGTCGGCGCGCTCAATGTCCCGGTCACGGGCCACGCGACCGTCGCGGCCGATCCCAAGTTCGTGCCCCTGGGAGCCCCTGTCTATCTCGCTGTCGACCGGCCGGAGGCATACGGCCTGTGGGTCGCGCAGGACACAGGCGGCGCGATCAAGGGCCCCAACCGGTTCGACACCTTCTGGGGCTCGGGGCCCGAGGCGACGCAGACGGCCGGGGGAATGGCGGCGAATGGCGTGGCCTACATCCTGCTGCCCAAGGGCGTCGCTGCCCGTGCGCTCGCTCAGCCCTGAGGAGTCGGCCCTTTGGGCTCGGGTAACGTCGACGATCCGGCCCTTATCGCGTGACAAAAAAACCGAACAAGCAGTTGAAATAGCTATTAAATCTGAACCAATAAGGAATACAGCGGACCCTCCGCTCGTTCGGCCGGTGACGCCGCAACGTCGCGGTCCCGGGACCACCCTCGACGGCAGCTGGGACCGGCGGCTGAGCGGCGGCACCGTCGAACCCGACCGCGTCGTCGACCTTCACGGGATGAGCCTCGATGGAGCCTGGCAGGCGATTGACCGCGCACTCGAGCAGGCGATCGCGCGGGGCGAGCGGGTCGTGCTCCTGATCACCGGCCATCACCGCCCGGGCGAGCCGCCGATCCGCCGCGGAGCGATACGCGCCGCGGTTCACGACTGGCTCGATGCATCGCATCATGCGCCGCAGATTGCCGCGGTGCGCGGCGCCCATCGACGTCATGGCGGCGGCGGAAGCTTGTACATCGTGCTTCGTCGCAAGCCGCCTCCGCGCTGACCATTTCTTAACCCTGGTTCGGTAACGCGGGTGCATAGGCGGATACTGCCGCCGCGCGAGGCGCTAACCGAATGAAAGCAGGCACGGCTCAGAAGGTCAGCAACGCACTCCTGTCGTGTGCCGCTGGCTTCGCCTCCTTTCTGTTTTCGCTGACCGCGCTGCTTTACCTGACGCAGTTCGACCAGAAGATCCTTGCCTCGCTCGTCGCCGGGGCCTTCTGCCTGCTGATCAGCTACGTCGCGTCGGAGCGCCCCAACAGCGAGAGCACCCGAGCGCTGAGCGCACTCGGTGAACGATTGCTCGCGGTCGAGGAGGGGGACCTCGTCTCGCCCGCGCCGGAATCGGTGCGCCGCGCGATGCCCAAGCTCGCCGCGGCGGTCGACACCCTGTTCGCCGAGGTCCGGGCGTCGATCGAGAATGCCCATGCGCTGGGCATGTACGATCCGGTGACCTCGCTCCCGAACCGTCTCCACTTCCGCTCCGAGGCCGACAAGCTCCTTAGCGAAGTGCTCGACGGCGCGAGCTCGGCGATGCTGTTCGTCGACCTCGACCGGTTCAAGATGGTCAACGACAGTCTCGGCCACGCCCGCGGTGACCAGCTACTGATCATGGTCGCGAACCGCCTTCGGGTGGTCGTCAACGCCGAATTCACCGGAAACGCGCGCACGCGTCCGCTGCTTGCCCGCCTCGCCGGCGACGAATTCACGATGTTCTTCCCGGAGATCGGATCGGTCGAGGAGATCGAGCGGATCGCGCGGCGGGTCGTCCTCGCCATCTCCGAATCGTTCGAGCTGTCGGCGCACAGCGTCGACATCGGCGCGTCGGTGGGTATCTCGATCTCTCCGGACCACGGCACCAGCATCGAATCGCTGATGCGCGCGGCGGACATCGCCATGTACCGCGCCAAGTCGGTCGGCGGCGGCCAATATTGCCTGTTCAACGCCGGCCTCGCGTCCGAGCACCAGCAGCGGATCGAGACCGAAAAGGCGCTGACCGAAGCGGTCCAGCGCGGCGAGTTCGTGCTCGCCTACCAGCCGCAGCTGAGCCTCGTCACCGGCGAGCTTGCCGGCGCCGAAGCGCTGCTCCGGTGGAATCATCCGCGTGAGGGGCTGCGTCAGCCGGCTTCGTTCATCCCGGTCGCCGAGCGTACCGGAATCGTCGCCGAGATCGGCGACTGGGTAATCGGCGAGGTCGCCTCGTCACTCGGCGGCTGGCACCGCAACGGCTTCGAGGGGCGGATGTCGTTCAATGTCAGCCCGCGTCAGGTCGAGCGGCCGGATTTCTTCGTCCGCCTCCGCCAGGCGTTCAACGAAGCCGACGTGCCGCTGTCGATGATCGAGCTCGAGTTCACCGAGAGCGCGGCCATGGAGGCGAGCGCCGCGGTGCTCGAGGAGATTGCTGCCCTTCGCGACGATGGCGCGCGCATCACGATCGACGACTTCGGCACCGGCTATTCGAATATCGCGCGGCTGCGCGCCATGCCGCTCGACCGGGTCAAACTCGACCCGTCGCTGATCGCCGAGATCGACTCGAGCGAGAAGGCCCGCGTCATCGTCCAGGCCGTCATCCAGTTGATCAAGGGCGTCGGCTGCGAAGTGGTGGCCGAAGCGGTCGAGACCGTCGCCCAGGCCGACATCCTGCGCGCGATGGGCTGCGACAGCGTCCAGGGCTTCGTCTTCGCCCCGCCGATGTTCGAGCACGAATTCCTCGCCTGGACCGCGAGTAGCCGGGGAGCGGCGAAGTCGGTGGCGTGAGCGCGGCCTGAGGTCCGATCCGCCAAGCGGCATTCAGCTCCGCGGCGTTTAGTGCGAGGGTTCCCCCTCGACCTCGGCATCCTGCGATTGGACGATTTGCCACTTCCCGTCGCGCTTTAGCCAAGTGTCGGTCCACAGCAGATGCGATGTGTGCCCGTCTTTCGTCCGAATGGTATCCTGTCCCTGGTTGACCGCGACGTTCCCAAAAAAGCGGACGTGAACGTAGTCATTGTCGGAAAAAGCAATGAACTGGGACGTTCGAGGGGGCTGGGCGGACATTTCAGCCTTGTTCATTCGCCTGCCGCTCGAGCCGAGTCCGACGTAATCGTCTGCAAGAGCGCGCTTCGGACCCGTGGCGTCGCCACTTGCCACTGACTGGGACCAGGCGCGCTCCAACCGGCAAATCTCCTGCAGCGCTTCTTTCTTGTGCGACCCTACCGCCGTGCAGCTGTAGGCGTTCGCTTGCGCGGGAACCGGCGCGGCTGCCGCTGCAATAAGAGCTGTAAGCATGAGGTCCCTCCGTGACGGTACATTCTGGATCAGCTCGTCGAGTGTACTTTCCTCGACGAAGATATTCGCGCTTACCCGAGCACCTTGCGCACGATTCGCTCGTAAATCCGCGACAGCGCGTGGATGTCCTCGATGGCGGCGCATTCTCCGACCTTGTGCATGGTCGCGTTGGGCAGACCGAAGTCGACCGTCGGGCAGAGCTTGATGAGGAACCGCCCGTCGGACGTGCCGCCGGTGGTCGACAGATCGGGCGTGAGACCGGTCTCTTCCTCGATCGCCTGAACGACCACGTCGTAAAGCTGCCCCGGCGGAGTGAGGAAGGCTTCGCCCGAAATGCGGGCCCGGACCGTCGCGCCCGGCGCCTCGCGCTCGGCGATCTCCTCGACCAGCTTCACCAGGTCGGCCCCGCGCTGGAGATTGTTGAAGCGGATGTTGAGCAGGGCGGTGGCGCTTCCGGGGATCACATTGCTGGCGTTGGTCGGCGTTGTGACCGAGGTGAACTCGAGGTTCGAGGGCGGGAACTGGTCGGTGCCGTCGTCAAGGTGGATCGAATCCAGTGCGGCGATCACCCGTGCGAGGGGAGGGACGGGGTTCTTGCCGCGCTCCGGGTAGGCGACGTGACCCTGCACGCCCGGGACCTCGATCCACATGTTGACCGAACCGCGGCGGCCGATCTTGACCGTGTCGCCGAGGCGACTGACCGACGTCGGCTCGCCGATCAGGATCATGTCGGGTCGGATCTGGCGCTCATTGAGCCAATCGATGATCCGCGGCGTTCCGTAGACGGAATAGCCTTCCTCGTCGCCCGTGATGAGGAGCGACAGCGTGCCCGCGCCCTGCTCGACGCGCGAAATCGCCGAGACATAAGCGGCGATCGCGCTTTTCATGTCATTGGCGCCGCGGCCGACGAGGATTCCATCGTGCACTTCGGCGGCGAACGGATCGCCGCTCCAGCCTTCGCCGGCGGGGACGACGTCGAGGTGACCGGCAAAGCCGAAGTGCGGTGAACCCTCTCCGCGAATCGCGACCATATTCTCCGTCGGGCCGTCCGGCGGCTCGCCCATCACCCACCGGTGGACGGTAAAGCCGAGCGGCTTGAGCGCCGCTTCCAGCACATCGAACACTTCTCCGCGCGCAGGCGTGACGCTGTCGCAGCGGATCAGCGCCCGGGCCAGCGAAACCGGATCGATCGGGTCAGCCATGCGCAATCCGTTAGCGATCGATAGCCGCGTGGCAAGGCGGCACGGGCACTTGCATGGCGGCATGCTGTGTTATAGAACTATCACAGCTGGCCGCATCCGTCGGTCGGTTCATCGAAATACCACTTGCATCGACGCTACAATTGTAGCACGCTACAAATGTAGCACAAGCTCGTGCGGCGACGACAGGGGAGTGAATTGATGCGCGTGTTTCGACGTTCCTGGCTTCTTGCGGGCGCCGCCTTCGTCGTTTCCACTCAAGCGCTGGCCCAGTCGACCGCGCCCGGCGGATCCGCCGCGGCTTCTCCACCGGTAGCCAAGCCCGCGGCCGCGGAGAAGCGCGTCTACACGCCGGCAGATTTTACGCGCTTCGCGCCGAAGACCGCCTACGACATGCTCTCGCAGGTCCCCGGCTTCACGATCCAGACCGTCGACACGAGCGTCCGCGGGCTGGGACAGGCGTCGGAAAACGTGCTGATCAACGGCCAGCGCGTCGCCAACAAGCTCGGTGCGGTCGACCAGCTCCAGCGGACTCCCGCCTCGAGCGTCGAGCGGATCGAGATCGAAGACGCGGCAAGCGTCGGGATTGCCGGCCTGACCGGCCAGGTTGCGAACGTCATCCTCAAGGAGACGAAGAAGGCGTCGGGGCAGTTCGAATATGACGCCAACGCGCGCACGCACTTCGCGAAGCCCGAGCTGCTCGGAGGCTCCGTCAGTTACTCCGGCAAGGAAGGGCCGGTCGATTACACGCTGTCGGTCCAGAACGGCTTCGGACGCGGCGCCATCGGCGGGCCGATCCTGATCCTCGATCCCAATCGTCAGCTTATCGAGACCCGGAACGAGGTTTCTCATAACGAATTCGAGCAGGTGAACACGCAGGCGAAGTTCGGCATCGACGGACCCGGCTCGTCGGTCGGCAATCTCCTGCTCGGCTACGCGCCTTACTGGAGCCCGTTCCATCTGCGCGACACGCGAGTCGAGGCTGACGGCGAGCTCCGGCATCGGACCGATGTGCAGCAATCGACCGGCTATACCGCCGACATCAACGGTGACTATGAATTCGCGCTCGGGCCCGGCCGTCTGAAGCTCATCGGTCTTGCCCACTGGGAACACAATCCGCTCGTCGACACCCAAATCCTGTTTTTCGATACGACCGGCGCGGACCCCGAGGGCGATCGCTTCGACCGGGTCCAGCACACGCTGGAGGCAATCGGCCGGGCCGAATATCATTGGCACACGGGAAAGAACGACTGGCAGGTCTCGTTCGAGCGCGCCTTCAATTCGCTCGACCAAGTCGGGCGGCTGTTCAATCTCGACCCCGACGGACAATTCGTGGAAGTGCCGTTTCCCTCCGGCACCGGCAAAGTCCAGGAAACGCGCTACGAAGGGCTCGCCACCTTGAGCCGGCCGCTTTCGTCCAAACTTGACCTCCAGATCGCCGCCGGCGCCGAAACCTCTACCCTCGGCCTGGTCGGTGGACTCGAGCCGCCGCGGAAATTCTTCCGGCCCAAGGGCAGCGTCGTTCTAGGATGGCACCCGGACAAGACATGGGACATCAGCCTGAAACTGCGGCGGCGGGTCGGGCAGATCGATTTCGCCGACTTCCTGTCGCAGGCGATCCTGACCGAGAACCGGACCAACGCGGGGAACGTCAACCTCGTCCCGCCGCAGAGCTGGGAAGTCGAGACCGACTTCGCGCACGATCTCGGCCGCTGGGGAAAGACGGACCTGACGTTCCACTATTACAGCGTCTCCGACATCATCGACTTCATTCGCATCGGCCAGGACGGGGAAGGGGTGGGCAACCTCCCGCACGCGGACCGGGTCGGCGTGCAGAGCACCAACACGTTTCAGCTCGACCCGCTCGGCTGGCCGGGCGCCAAGCTCAATCTGAATTTCGCCGCCGAGTGGACGCGGGTCCGCGATCCGCTCACGGGCCGCGCCCGGCCGATCAGCGGGATTCAGGACCATTCCGCCTTCCTCCAGCTGCGCGACGATATTCCCCATACGCCCTTTGCCTGGAGCGCGTATGTCCAGCATCGCCATTTCGTCAGCAATTACCTTCTGACCGAGATCGACCAGACGCTCGACATCCCTTGGCTCGTCGGCTTCTACGTCGAGGACAAGGATGTGATGGGAACGACCGTCCGTTTCACCGTCGACAATGTCTTCAACGGCCGCCACTTCGAGTTCCGCAGAGTGTTCACGGGCTTCCGCGACACCGCGCCGGTCGCCTTTTTCGAAAACCACAGGGAAATTGTCGGCCCCATCTTCAGCTTGTCGGTGAAGGGGAACTTTTAAGCCGCGGCGGCGGCGTCTAAAGAACGGCCATGCCCAGGATCGATCTCGACTCCATCGAGCAAACCAACCGCACAGGCTATCCGCCGCCCTTCGACCGCGAAGTGGCGGGCCGCTGGACGCAAAAGCTCGGACCGTTGTTCGGCCTGGCTGATTTCGGAGCCACGGTTACCACACTCGAACCCGGCGCCTGGTCGAGCCAGCGTCACTGGCACGAAGGCGAGGATGAGCTGGTCGTGATGCTCGAAGGTGAAGCCGTGCTCGTCGAAGATTCTGGCGAGACGGTGATGCGGCCCGGCGACGTCGCGGTGTTCCCGAAGGGAGTGGCCGACGGCCATCACCTGGTCAACCGGTCAGGTGCGCCGTGCCGCCTAATCGCGCTCGGTAAGGCAGGGGTCAGCGCGCCCGTCTTCTATTCTGACATCGACATGATGATCGATCCGGCCAAGGGCTCCGGCTATCGGCACAAGGACGGAACCCCCTACTAGGCGGCCTTGCCCTTTTCATACTGGTCGATGACCCACGGCTCGTCCTGCGCCTTGTCGATCCATTCGGCGACGTGCGGGTGCGACAGGACATTCTTCATATAGACGCCCGCGAACGACGGGACCTGCACGCCGTAGGTGATCAGCCGCGTGACGACCGGCGCGTACATCATGTCCGCGGCGCACCAATCGCCGAACAGGAAATCGCCGGTGCCGCCGAACCGCGCCCGCGCCTGCGCCCAAAGCTGGAGGATCCGGTCGATCTCCTCTTTCACAGGCTCGCTCAGCTGCTTGGGTGGAAAGCTCTTGCGCACATTCATGGGCAGCTCGCGCCTCAGGTTGGCGAAACCGGAGTGCATTTCCGCGGCCATCGACCGCGCGACGGCCCGGGCGCCCTCGTCCTCGGGCCAGTAGAGGTCCGGCCCATAACGGTCGGCGAGGAATTCGATGATCGCCATGCTGTCCCACACGACGATGTCGCCGTCCCACAGGATCGGGACCTTGCCGAGTGACGGCGCGAATTCGTCGCCCTCGCGGCGCTTCTCCCAATTCTCGTCGAACAGCGGGACGACATATTCCTCGAACTCCTCGCCCGACTGCTTGCACGCCAGCCATCCGCGCATCGACCAGCTGGAATAGGCGCGGTTGCCGATGATCAACTTGAACATTTTCTTTTCCTGTCACCCTGAACTTGTTTCAGGGTCCATTTTTCCACCCGCACCGTTGGTCTCCAGAATGGATGCTGAAACAAGTTCAGCATGACGCTAGTGCCCGATCGCCGCTTCGAGGATTGCAGTCCGTAACTCGGCGATGCCGGTACCGGTTTCGCTCGACGTCGTGAAGATCGACGGGTGCGCCGCGGGATGCTTCGCGACTTCGAGCGCGGTCGTTTCGTAGAGCGCGCCCAGCGCGGACGGTTTAACCTTGTCGCCCTTGGTGAGCACGAGATGATAGCTCACCGCCGCATCGTCGAGCATGAGCATCATCTCGCGGTCGACCTCCTTCAGGCCGTGGCGGGAATCGACCAGCACGAGCGCGCGCTTGAGCACGGCCCGCCCGCGCAGATAATCGTTCACCAGGTGGCGCCAGCGCCTGACCAGGTCTTTCGGCGCCTCGGCAAAGCCGTAACCGGGCATGTCGACCAGCCGAAGCTCCAGCGGCTGTCCCACGTCGAAGAAATTGAGCTCCTGCGTGCGCCCCGGCGTGTTCGACGTCCGGGCGAGCGCCTTGCGGCTCGTCAGCGCGTTGAGGAGCGAGCTCTTGCCGACGTTCGATCGCCCGGCGAACGCGATCTCCGGTACCGTAGCCTCAGGCAAGAACTTCAGTTCCGGCGCGGACTTCAGGAACTCGATCGGCCCCGCAAACAGTTTGCGCGCGCGCTCCGCCAGCTCCTCGTCCGCTTGCGTTGTCATGTCGCGACCGGATGCGTGTCGCTGAAGTGAAGACCATATTTGCGGTACAACCACCATTGCTGGAGGATCGTGAGCACGCCGCTCGTCACATAATAAAGCTGGATGCCCGCCGCGAGCGGGGCGAAGAAAAACACCATCACCCATGGCATGATTGCGAACATCTGCGCCTGGGTCGGGTCCATCGGCTGCGGGTTGAGCTTCATTGTCGCCCACTGCGTGGCGCCGACCAGGATCGGCAGGACTCCGATCGCCAGGAACGCCGGCGGCGTGAAATGAAGCAGGCCGAACAGGTTGACCGGGGTCAGCGGGTCGGGCGCGGACAGGTCCCTGATCCACAGGATGAAGGGCTGGTGGCGCATCTCCACGCTGATCACGAGCACCTTGTAGAGCGCGAAGAAGATCGGGATCTGGAGCACGATGGGAAGGCAGCCCGCCGCCGGGTTCACCTTCTCTTCCTGGTACAGCTTCAGGATCTGCTTCTGCTGCTCCGGCTTGTCGTCCTTGAAGCGCTCCTGGATCGCTTTCATCTTCGGCTGCAGCTTGCGCATCGCGGCCATCGACTGGAACTGCTTCTGGGCGATCGGGAACAGGATTCCGCGTACGATCAGGGTCAGGCACATGATCGCCACGCCGAAATTCCCGGTCAGCTGGAACAGCTTCAGCAGAAGGTCGAAGATCGGGCGCATGAACCATTCGAACCAGCCCCAGTCGATCGACTTCGACAGCTTGGGAATGCCCGCGTCCTCGTAGCGGTCGAGCCAGCTCTTCTCCTTGGCGCCCGCGAACAGCCGCGCCTGCGTGGTCACCGTCTGTCCCGGCTGGACCACGGCCGGCGCTGCCGAAAAATCGGCCTGGTACGCGCCGGTCGGGCTCCGCGCGAACGCCGCCGACACATTTCCCGACGGGACCAGCGCGGTCAGCCAATATTTGTCGGTGAAGCCGAGCCAGCCGTGCGTGTTGCTGAAATCGACGGCGCCTTTCTTGTCGAGGTCTTTCCAGTTGACGTCGTAATCCGCCTTGCCGTCGAACACGCCCATCGGCCCCACATGGTTGGTCCAGCTGGACTTGTCGGGCGATTCTCCGGCGCGGCTGACCAGCCCGATCGGCCGCACCGTCACCGGCTGGCCCGAGGCGTTGAAAACGCTTTGCGCGACCGTGAACAGATAGCCGTCGTCGACCGCGATCTTGATCTGGTAGCGCGTGCCGTCGGGCATTTGCGTGGCAAGCGTCACCGGATGGCCCGGCGAGAGCTGCTGGCTGTCCGCCGTCCACATGGTGTCGAGCGTCGGCACCTGGGAACCCTGCGCGCTCCAGCCGAACTCGGCGATATAGGCGCCGGGCGTTCCGAGCGGCGACAACAGCCGAACCGGCGGCGAGTTGGGCGCGATCGTCTGCTTGTGGTCGAGCAGGAGCAGGTCGTCGATCTGGGCGCCCTTGAGATCGATCGAGCCGGACAGCGAGGGCGTTCGAATCGCGACGCGCGGGGTCGACTGCAGCGCCGCGGCGACGCTCCTGATCGCCCTCGGCGTAGTCGGGGCGCTCGGCTGCGATTCGGGTTGCTGTACCGGCTGCTGCTTGCCGTTCACGATCTTGCTGCTCGGCGGGTTGGCCGCGGGGAAATAGCGGTCGGCCACGAAGCTCCAGCCGATCAGCACCAGCACGCTTAGCGCAACCGCGAGGATCAGGTTCTTGCTGTCGTTCACTTGCGTTCGATCCTCTCGGGTACCGGGTCGTAGCCCTGGCCGCCCCAGGGGTGGCAGCGCAGGATGCGCTTCAACGCCATCCATCCGCCGCGTGCCGCCCCATAGCGTTGGATTGCGGTGATCGCATAGGCCGAGCAGCTCGGCTGGTAGCGGCAACTCGGCGGAAGGACCTGCGACGGGCCCTTCTGCCACGCGCGGGCGATCAGGATCATGAGCCTGGCGATCATTGCTTGCGCAGCCTGTCGAGCGCTCCGGAAAGCTCGTTCCGGAGCAGGCCGAAGTCGCGCTCGACGCCGCCCGTGCGACCGATCATCACATGATCCGAGCCGGCGAAACCCTTGTCCGGCATTACCTCGCGCGCGAGCGCCCGGAAGCGCCGTTTCATGCGGTTGCGCACGACCGCACCGCCGATTTTCCTGGTCACCGTGAAACCGACGCGCATTTGCGGATCGCCGTCGCTGCGGTCGCGCACGAGCAGCACGAATCCCGGCGTGCTCGCGCGCAGGCCCGCGTTCGCCGCGAGGAAATCCGCGCGCTTCTTGATCGTGCTTAGGCGCTGAGCTTCTTGCGGCCGCGGGCGCGGCGGGCGTTCAGCACCTTGCGTCCGCCGACCGTCGCCATGCGGGCGCGGAACCCGTGACGCCGCTTGCGGACCAGGTTGCTCGGCTGGAAGGTGCGCTTCATCGCTCATGCCTCTAAATTCGAAAGAAAAAGGGCCGCCCCGAAGGCAGCCGCTGACGTGCGCGCCGATAGTGGAGCGGGGGCGCCAAGTCAATCGCCGGCGCCGCTTTCGGCCGCCTTGCGGAGCGCCTCCCGGCGTCGCGTGCTTCGTCGGCGAAGTGCCCAGTCCGTCCATCGCCCGGCCTTTGGTTGCCAGCGCTTGAACTTCACGTAGCGGCGCTTCGCCCAGATGCTGGTCCGGAGCACCAGCGCAAGGCCGATCCCTGCGAAGATGATCCCACCGGGCCCAGGAATGGCGCCCACCAGCGGCGACAGGATCAAGAGGACGATTCCCAGTCCGAACAAAGTCCATTCAACGATCGGATGATCGATGAACCGCCGCCATCGTGTGTTCTTGCGCATGTGTATTGATGTGGTGACACACTTTCAGCGCGGCAAGTGCTTGCGGAAAGCGCCAAGAGCGGTCTAGCGTTGAACCGCCGAGCTAGGGGGAAGTCTGACCAGCGTTGCGTGTTCGGGGGACGGGGCCTGATGGCCGCGACCGTCGCCACTGTCGCCTATCTCGGTTTGGAAGCCCGCGCCGTCGAAGTGCAGGTCCAGCTGACGTCCGGCGTGCCCAAGTTCACCATCGTCGGCCTCCCCGACAAGGCGGTCGCGGAAAGCCGCGAGCGGGTCCGGGCAGCGCTTGCGGCGATCGGCCTCGCGCTCCCGCCCAAGGTCATCACCGTCAATCTCTCGCCTGCGGACTTGCCGAAGGAAGGTTCGCATTACGACCTGCCGATCGCGCTTTGCCTGCTCGCCGCGATCGGCGCGACCGACGCGGAAACGCTGTCGCATTATGTCGCCGTCGGCGAGCTATGCCTCGACGGACGGATCGCGGCGTCGCCGGGCGTGTTGCTGGCCGCAATCCACGCCTCCTCGCAGGACAAGGGGCTGATCTGCCCCGCCGTCCAGGGCAGCGAGGCGAGCTGGGCCGGCGAGCTGGACGTGATCGCCGCGCCTGACCTGCTCGCGCTGCTGGCGCACCTGAAGGGCACCAGCCTGGTCTCGCCGCCGCCGCCGGCCGAAGCCGAAGCTCCCGAGGGCGGTCCCGACCTCGCGCAGGTGAAAGGCCAGGAAGTCGCCAAGCGAGCGCTCGAGATC
>DATNFJ010000093.1:0-13909 GCA_035606455.1 Sphingomicrobium sp. | reverse complement strand
TCGGCGGTCTTCAGCGCTTCGTCGAGCAGCTGGTCGGCCGGGACCACCTTCGCGACGAGGCCGGAGCGTTCCGCCTCGGCCGCGTCCATCATCCGGCCGGTGAGGCACATCTCCATCGCCTTGGCCTTGCCGACCGCCCAGGTGAGCCGCTGCGATCCGCCCATGCCAGGCGTGACGCCGAGCTTGATCTCCGGCTGACCGAACTTCGCGCTGTCTGCCGCGATGATGAAGTCGGCCATCATGGCGAGTTCGCAGCCGCCGCCGAGCGCGTAACCGGCGACCGCCGCGATCCACGGCTTGCGGGTCGACGTGACTTTCTCCCAGCCGCCGAAGAAATCCGACGAATACATGTCGGCGAAGCCCTGCGGCTGCATTTCCTTGATGTCGGCGCCGGCGGCGAACGCCTTCTCGCCGCTCCCGGTGAGCACGAGGCAGCGCTGGCTGTCGTCTGCGTCATAAGCGGCGAAAACCTCGATCAGCTCCTTCAGCACTTCGCTGTTGAGTGCATTGAGCGCCTGCGGGCGGTTCAAGGTGACGAGCGTCACCGCGCCGCGCTTCTCGACGAGGACCGTGTTGTAATCGCTCATGCGACCGTCTCCGCTTCGGGGAAAGGCGTCCATTCCTCGCTTCGGGGGAGCGGCGCGAACAACACGTCAAGCATCTCTTGCGTGACCTCCTCGGGGACGGGCGGATCCCATTGCGGGTTGCCGGTTTTGTCGATCAGCACGGCGCGGACGCCTTCGCGGAAGTCGTGGGTTCTGACCACCCGCCCGGCGAGCGCATATTCGGCCCGCATTTCGTCGGCGAAGCTGGGCCGCGCCGCGCCCTCGGCGAGCAGGCGAAGCGAGACCTTGCACGATAGCGGGCTCTTGGTGCCGAGCGTCGCCCGCTCGGCCTTCGCCCATTCCCCGCCGTCGGCCTCAAGCGCTGCGAGCACCTCTTCATACCGGTCGGACGCGAACAGCCGCCCGATCTGGGGCAGGCTCTGCTCGATTTTCGACTGGCCTGGATTCGACGAAGCCGAACCGAGGATGCCCTGCGCCCGGCCGGGGCTGGCGAAGATTCGATCGAGGAGGTCGGCGACGGCGGACTGCTCGACATAGTGGGTCGCGAGATTCAGGTAGAGGCATTCGCCGCCATCGAACCGCGCGCCGGTCAGGACCATGAACTGACCTACCCGGCCCGGCAGGCGCGACAAGTACCAGCCGCCGCCGACATCGGGAAACAGGCCGATGCTCGTCTCGGGCATCGCGAGCCGCGTGTTCTCCGTGGCGATGCGATAGGTGCACGGAAGCGAGATTCCGACGCCGCCGCCCATGGTGATCCCGTCCATGATCGCCATGGTCGGCTTGGGGTAGGTGAAGAGCAGATGATTGAGACGGTATTCGGCCCAGAAGAAGCGCTTGGCCTCGTCCGCGTCGGTATTGCCGCTGCGGGCGAGCATGACGACATCGCCGCCGGCGCAAAATCCGCGGCCTTCGGCATGGTCGATGACGACCATCTCGACATTGTCGCCGCCGATCCAGCCGAGCAAAGCCTCGCTCATCTTCTCGCACATGGCGGTGGTAAGCGCGTGGATCGCCTTGGGACGGTTGAGGCGGAGACGGCCGACCCCCCGCTCGACACTGATCAGGACGTCGTCGGTCACTGGCGGAGCAGGTCGCGGCTGACGATCACGCGCATGATCTGGTTGGTGCCCTCGAGGATCGAATGCACGCGAAGGTCGCGCCAGAAACGCTCGATCGGATAATCCATGAGGTAGCCGTAGCCGCCGTGGAGCTGGAGCGCCCGGTCGACCACCGACGAACCGGTGTCCGTCGCGAGGCGCTTGGCCATCGCGGCGAACCGCGTCTTGTCCGCCGCATTTTCCGTGACCTTCACGGCGGCGACGTAAAGCAGGTAGCGCGCCGCCTCGAGCTCGGTCTCCATGTCGGCCAGCATGAACTGCGTGTTCTGGAAATCGGCGATCGGCTGGCCGAACTGCTGGCGCCCCTTGGTGTAGGCGATCGCCTCGTCGAGGCAGCGCTGGCCGCCGCCCAAGGAGCAGGCGCCGATGTTGATGCGGCCGCCGTCGAGACCCATCATTGCGATTCGAAAGCCTTCGCCTTCGCTGCCGACGCGGTTGGCGACCGGCACCCGGACCTCGTCGAAATTGACTTGGGCCGTCGGCTGCGAGTGCCAGCCGAGCTTGCGCTCCTGCGCGCCGAAGCTGACGCCCTTCATGTCCTTCTCGATCACCAGCGCGCTGATGCCCTTGGGCCCGTCCTCGCCGGTGCGGACCATCGCGACCATCACGTCATTGGCGCCGCCGCCGGAGATGAAGGCCTTGGAACCGCTGACGACATAATGGTCGCCGTCGAGGACCGCTTTGGTCTTGAGCGCCGCCGCGTCCGATCCCGACGACGGCTCGGTCAGGCAGTAGCTCCCCATATGCTCCATGGAGATCATCTTCGGCAGATATTTCTGCTTGAGCTCGTCCGAGCCGAAGCGGTCGATCATCCAGCAGACCATGTTGTGGATCGAGATGAAGGCGCTGGTCGACGGGCAGCCGTAGGCCATGGCCTCGAAGATCAGCGCCGCCTCGAGCCGTCCGAGCCCGATCCCGCCGCTTTCCTCGCTGACGTAAATCGCACCGAAGCCGAGCTCGGCGGCTTCACGGATCGTGTCGCGGGGAAAGATGTGCTTCTCGTCCCACTCGGCCGCATTCGGCGTGATCGCGTCGGCGGTGAACTTGCGCGCCATCTCCTGGATCTGGAGCTGGTCGTCGGTGAGGTCGAACTGGCTCATCGCCGCGCCTCCTAGGGCGGGCTCCGATTGTCAGCAAGCCGCTGCAGGCGCTAATCGACAGGGGCTTCCTCTTTCAACAAGCCCTCGAACTTGAGCACGTTGCGGACGGAATCGCGCTTCATCATCCGCTCGCGGAAGGCGCTGAGGTTGGACCATTGGTCGAGGCCGATCATCTTCTCCGCCCACCCGGCGATGACGAACAGGTAGGGATCGCCGAGCGTCAGCTGCTCGCCCATCAGGAACGGGCCGTGGCCGAGCTGTCCGTCGATATAATCGAGCTTCTTCCTGAGGTCGGCGATGACGAACTGCTTGAACGCGTCGGTCGCGTTCGGGTTGAACAGGAAGCCGAAGCGCTTGTGCAGCTCGGTGGTGATGAAATTGAGGAACTCGAGTACCCGGTAGCGCCGGAACTCGCCGAGCGGCGGAAGCACTTCGGGCCAGGCCGCGCGATCGCCGACATATTGCAGGATGACCGCGTTTTCGGTCAGCACTTCCCCGCTGTCGAGCTGGAGGGCGGGGACCGCGCCCTTCGGGTTGATGTCGTAATAAGAGGTCCCGTCGTCGAGCGTGTGGGACTTCAGGTCGACGCGCCTCGCGTCATGGTCGATGCCCGTTTCGTGGAGCAGGATGTGCGGCGCCTGGCTGCACGCTCCCGGCGCATAATAAAGGATCATTTCCCGCGCTCCTTTCATTCCGAATTGGTGGTGCCGAGGCTGTTCACATCGGGATTGTCGAAGCCGTTTTGAAGCTGGTTCGACGGAGTGACGCTGCTTTCGTCCGCCGGAAGCGTCTCGATCTCGGCATTCCCCGCGGCGACCTGGTTGTCCGGAATGCCGGCATCCATCGAAATCTCGTTGTTCTGGTCCTGCTGCTGCTGCTTTTGGCACCCGGCCAGCGCCAGGGCGCCGAGGCCGAGCGTGGCGATGATCTTAGCATTTTGCATAGGTGTAGCTCGCTGTCGGGTTGCTCTCCGTACGTGTCAGCTTGCCGCCGTTTCGTTGCAAGCTTTCAAACTTGTCCCAGGTTTGTCCCTCTCCGGTGAAGTGGAACGTGCCGCTCGCCATGCTGCCGCTGGTGTGGACGTCTGCACCGGGCACCGCGCGCGATTCGTAGAATCGCAGCTCGCCGGAATTGATGACGAGCAAGCCCTTGGCGTTGGCAAGCGGAGCGGTGCAGTCCGCCGGCGTCAGGCCCCAGCGGCCCTGCAGAGCGGCAGGAATGGCAACGGTCCGCTGACCGGACGCAACAGGCGGCGCGGCGTTCGTATCGTTCGTCGGCGGGCCGCCCGCCGGCGTCGGCTCGCCCTGGTTCGCGGGCTGCGGGACCGCGGTCACGGCATTGGCGCCATTGGCGACCGGATCCTGCCTGCCGCAGGCGGCAATCGCCATGATGAGGGCGAAACTGATGAGGGGCACGCGGTGACGCATGCCGCCTCAACGCCGTCAGACGCCACTTGTTCGCCTGTCCCCGTCGTGCGCCGGGCTGCAGGCCCCGAGATCACCCGAAGGTGGGGATGTGGAATGCCGCCTTGTCGCTGGCGTCGACGATGCCGTCGGGCCAGCGCTGGGTGACGACCTTGTTCTTGGTCCAGAAGCGAAGGCCTTCCTGCCCGTACTGGCCGATGTCGCCGAAGCCCGAGCGCTTCCACCCGCCGAAGCTGTGGTAGCTGACCGGCACCGGGATCGGCACGTTGACCCCGACCATGCCGACGTTGACGCGATGGGTGAATTCGCGCGCGGCGTGGCCGTTGCGGGTGAAGATCGCGACTCCGTTGCCATATTCGTGCTGGCTCGGAAGGCGGACCGCCTCCTCGAAGTCCTTGACCCGGACCATCTGCAGGACGGGGCCAAAAATTTCATCCTTGTAGGTCTTCATGTCGGGCGTGACGCGGTCAAAGAAGGTCGGGCCGACGAAGAAGCCATTCTCATGGCCCTGGAGCATGAATCCGCGTCCATCGACGACGAGCTCGGCGCCTTCGTCGATGCCCATCTGGATGTAATTTTCGATCCGCTCCTTGTGCGCCTTGCTGACGACGGGGCCGTAGTGCGCGTCGGCGTCCGTCGAGACTCCGACCCGGAGTCCTTCGATCGCCGGGATGAGCTTCCGGCGGAGCCTGTCGGCGGTTTCGTCGCCGACCGGCACAACCACCGGGAGAGCCATGCAGCGCTCGCCCGCCGAGCCGAAGGCGGCGCCGGCCAGGTCGTTGACCACCTGGTCGAGATCGGCGTCGGGCATGACGATGCCGTGGTTCTTGGCGCCGCCCATTGCCTGGACGCGCTTCCCGTTCGCCGTCCCGCGCGCGTAAATATACTGCGCGATGTCGCTGCTTCCGACGAAGCTGACCGCGCCGATGTCGGGATGGTCGAGGATCGCGTCGACCATTTCCTTGTCGCCATGGACGACGTTGAGGATTCCGTCGGGCAGGCCCGCCTCCTTCATCAGCTCGGCCAGGCGGACGGGGACGCTCGGGTCGCGCTCCGATGGTTTCAGGATGAACGCGTTGCCGCAGGCGATGGCCATTCCGAACATCCACATCGGGATCATCGCCGGGAAGTTGAACGGCGTGATTCCGGCGCCGATGCCGATCGGCTGGCGCATCGAATAGACGTCGATGCCGGTCCCGGCGCCCTGCGTATATTCCCCCTTGAGCGCCTGCGGGATGCCGCACGCATATTCGATCACCTCGAGCCCGCGCTGCACGTCGCCGCGCGCGTCGGCGAGCACCTTGCCATGCTCCGAGCTCAAGAGATGGGCGAGGTCGTCCATGTTCTTTTCGACGAGGTCGCGGAACTTGAACATCACGCGTGCGCGCCGCTGCGGGTTGGTCGCGGCCCATGCCGGCTGCGCGGCCTTGGCGGAATCGACCGCCTTCTGGAGGTCGGCCGACGTGCCGAAGCGGACATTGGCCTGAACCTGGCCCAGGTTCGGGTCGAATACGTCCCCCTGCCGCTCGCCGCTGGCAAAGGTGGAACCGCCGATGAAATGGTCGATGCTGCGCAACATGGGAATACGCCTCGATTTGCTGGTTTGGGGTTGGCGCTCCCCTAGACCCGCGCGCTCGCAAATGCCAGTTGGCGAACAGCAGAAGGGGAGGAGTCGGATGCGTAAGTTCGCGATCTTGATGTGCGTCACTTTGCTCGGGGCCGCACCGCCGCCGCACCGCGCCGCGTCATCGGTCGACGCGAAGCTTCGGGCGATCGTTGCGCCGGTCAGCGCCGCTCAGCTGAGGCACTACGACCAGACGCTGGTGAATTTCGGCACGCGCCACACGCTCTCGTCGCAGACCGACCCCAAGCGCGGCATCGGCGCGGCGCTCAATTGGGCGGAAAGCGAGTTCAAGAACGACGGGCTCGAGACGATCCGGCCGTGCGACACCTTCACCGGGTCGCGAATTCCGACGCCGACGCGAGTCTGCGACGCGGTGGCGATCCAGCGCGGGACCGAGCGGCCGAACGACGTCGTCATCATCACCGCGCATATCGACAGCCGGGTCAGCGATCCCCTCAACGCCAATGCGTTCGAGCCCGGCGCCAATGACGATGGGTCGGGCTCCTCGGCGGTGCTCGAGGCGGCGCGGGTCCTCTCGAAGCATAAGTTCCCCGGGACGATCGTCTACTCGCTCGATTCGGGCGAGGAGCAGGGTCTTTACGGCGCCAAGGTCATCGCGGCCTACGCAAAGGCACAGGGCTGGAACGTCATCACCGACCTCAACAACGACATCATCGGGAATACGTGCTCATCCGACGGCCTGTGCGATTCGACGCATGCGCGGGTGATTTCGGAAGGCCCGCGCTCGCAGGGCCAGGTGGAGCTGATGGCCGCGACCCACAGCCTCGGCGGAGAAAATGACGCGCCCTCGCGCAACGTCGCGCGGTTCCTCGACAGCCTCGCCGACCGGCTGAAGATCGGGCTCGACGTGCGGCAGATCTGGCGCACCGACCGGTTCCAGCGCGGCGGCGACCATATCCCGTTCCTGCAGCTCGGATTCCCGGCCGCTCGGATCACCGTCGCGATCGAGAACTACAATTGGCAGCACCAGGATGTTCGGGTCGAGAACGGCATCCACTATGGCGACACGATCGACCATGTCGATTTCCCCTATCTCGCCAAGATGACCAAGCTGAACGTCGCGGCGCTCGCCGCGATCGCCAGCGCCCCGCCGCCGCCTGCGCCCAAGGTCGAGGGTGGAGTGAGCACCGATACGACGGTGACGTGGGCGCCGGTGGAGGGTGCAGCTTCGTACATGATCCGCTGGCGGAGAACTGACGCGAACCAGTGGGAAGTCGCGAGGCCGGTGCGGGCAAATCAATGCACGGACACATGCAAGGTCGTCCTCCCGCACATTCGCGTAGACGACTGGGTGTTCGGAGTTGCGTCGGTGAGCCGGGACGGATTCGAAAGCCCGGTCGCTTCGGCCGTGCCCGGCGGCGCGTTCAGGCCCTACGTCGCGCCGGCGAAGAAGTAATCGTCATTGCGAGCGAAGCGAAGCAATCCAGGATACGGTGACGCTGCTGGATTGCTTCGTCGCATCCGCTCCTCGCAATGACGGCAAGCAAGGACACCGACAGTCCCGTCGAGCAGCGGCCGCTCGCGGCGATCGCGCTCCGGCTGCTGACGGCCCTCCTCCTTGCGATCATGTTCGCGCTGGTGAAGCTCGCGTCGACGCGCGGCGTGAACGTGGTCGAAAGCCTCTTCTACCGCCAGTGCGGGTCTGCACTGGCGGCGACCGCCTACGTCACCGTGGGCCCCGGTTTTGACTCTCTCCGCTCGAAGCGCGTCTGGGCCCACGTCGGACGGATGGCGCTCGGAGTCGCGGCGATGGGAACCAACTTCCTCGCCTTCATCCTGCTTCCGCTCGCGGAGGCGACGACGATCGGCTTCTCGGTGCCCATCTTCGCCGTGATTCTCGCCGCGCTCTTGCTCGGCGAGCCTACCGGCAAGTGGCGGTGGAGCGCGGTCGCGGCCGGGTTCGTAGGAGTGCTGATCATCGTCCAGCCGGGTCGCGGAAGCGTGCCACTTCTCGGCGCGTCCGTCGCGCTTGCCGCGGCGCTGCTGACCGCGTCGGTGACGATCGTCATACGCCGCCTCGGCGCGACCGAGCGCGCCGCCACCACCGTCTTCTGGTTCGCGGTGAGCTCGCTCGCGCCGCTCGGCTTGCTGATGTTGCGGTTCGCGGGGCCGCACGACCGAACGACGTGGCTGGTCGTCGCCGGTCTGGCGCTCGCCGGTGGGCTGGCGCAGCTGACGCTCACCGGTGCGCTGAGGCTGGCACCGGTCGCGCTCGTGATGCCGATGGATTACACCAGCCTGCTCTGGGCCGTGCTCCTCGGCTTGTGGATCTTCGGCGAGGTTCCGACGCCGTGGATCTGGGTCGGCGCTCCGATCATCATTGCCAGCGGCCTGGTGATCGTCTGGCGCGAGCACCGGCTGCACCGCCGCGCGGCCTTGGCGGCGGAGGCGGCAGTCCCCACCTAAGTCGCGGGAAAGGAGCGACAATGGCCGGCGGTTGGACGCGCGACGGCGCGGTTCAGGACCAGATCGACGACACCGTGAAGGATGCTGTCCTTCGCGCGCGTGCGCTGACGCCCAAGGGCGAAAGCGCGGAGGAATGCGACGATTGCGGCGAGCCGATCCCGAAGAAGCGGCGCGACGCGCTCCCCGGCGTGCGCACCTGCGTCGCCTGCCAGGTCGAGCGCGACAAGTCGGTGGTTCACACAACGATCAACCGGCGCGGGAGCAAGGATAGCCAGCTGCGATAAAATCGCTGTCCTACACGACATTCTCTCCATTAAGGCTCGGGCATGATCGAGTCCGTTCGCCTCCGGCTTCTCTCTTGATGGCGACAATTAGGAATCCGACACATCCGACAACCCCCCGTTTCGGGTGTGCTCGGGCGAGGCAGTCCTGTAACGTTCGACCGTCGGTGGCGTAGGAGATCCATGCCCCGCAAGCGCTCCGCCGAGCTTCCCGGCCGAAAGCAGATCCTCGACTTCATCGCGACCTCCGATCAGCCGGCGGGCAAGCGCGAGATCGCCCGTGCGTTCGGTATCCGCGGCGACGCGAAGATCCAGCTCAAGAAGCTCCTCAACGACATGGCCGACGAGGGACTGATCGAGACCTCGCGCGGGCGGGCGTTCAACCAGGTCGGCGGCATCCCGCGGGTGACCGTCTTGAGGATCGTCGACGTGGACGACAGCGGCCACGTCCATGGCCAGCCGGAACATTGGGAGGCGGACACGCCGCCGCCGAAGCTGCGGATCATCGAACGGGATCGGCGCGGCGCACTCGGCATCGGCGACCGCGTGCTCGCGCGGACCGAAGAGCGCGGGGACAAGTTCGTCGCGCATCCGCTGAAGAAGCTCGCGAAGAAGCAGGAGCTGGTGCTCGGCGTTCTTCGGCAAGAGGGCACGCGCTTCTGGCTCTCGCCCGTTGAGAAGAAGGAACGGCGCGAGCTGCCGGTCAGTGACTTGGCGAACGGCGAGGCAGGCGACCTCGTGCTGTGCGAAGTGTCGGGCCAGCGCGGCCGGGTGAGTGCGCGCGTGGACGCCGTCCTCGGCGATCCGTTCGCGCCCAAAAGCTTCAGCCTGATCGCGATCCACAAATACGAGCTTCCGCACACGTTCAGCGATGCCGCGATCGAGGAGGCCAAGCGGGCGGCGAAGCTGCCGCTGGGCGAACGCGAGGACCTCACGCATCTGCCGATCGTCGCCATCGATCCCGCCGACGCGCGCGACCATGACGACGCGATCTGGGCCGCCCGCGATGAGGCCGAAGACAACAAGGGCGGCTGGAAAGCGATCGTCGCGATTGCCGACGTTAGCTTCTACGTTCGGCCCGACAGCGCCCTCGACAAAGCGGCGCGGGCGCGCGGGAACAGCGTCTATTTCCCCGACCGCGTCGTGCCGATGCTTCCCGAGGAGCTGTCGGCGGACATCTGTTCGCTCAAGGAAGGCGAGGACCGGGCGGCCATCGCCTGCCACCTGACGATCGGGAAGGACGGGACGCTCAAGAGCTGGCGCTTCACCCGGGCGAAGATCCGGGTGGCGGCAAACATCGCTTATGAGGATGCGCAGGCGGCGATAGACGCGTCCAACGAAGAGAGGGTCGAGGTTGCATCGCCGGTCTGCTGGATGCCGGAGGTTGAAGGGCCGCTCCCGCAGGCGCTGGTCGAAACGGCGCTGAAGCCGCTGTGGGGCTGCTGGCGCGCGCTGCTCGCCGCGCGCAACCGCCGCGAGCCGCTCGAGCTCGACCTTCCGGAGCGGCAGGTGGTGCTCGACGAGAAAGGCCGAATCGAGTCGGTCGCGCCGCGCGAGCGGCTCGACGCGCACCGGCTGGTCGAGAATTTCATGATCGCCGCCAACGTCGCCGCGGCGCGCGCGCTCGAGGCGAAGAAATCGCCGGTCATGTACCGCGTGCACGAGCCGCCAAGCCGCGAGAAGCTGGAGGCGCTGAAGGACTATCTCGAAACGTTCGGAATCCCGTTCACGCTCGGGCAGGTGGTCAAGCCGTCGACCTTCAATCGCATTCTCGAGCGCGTCGGCGACGCCGACAGCCGGCCCGAGATCATGGAGCAACTCCTCCGCACCCAGATGCAGGCGCGCTACGCGCCTGAACGGCTCGGCCATTTCGGACTCGCGCTCGCGACCTACGCGCATTTCACCTCGCCGATCCGCCGTTACGCCGACCTGCTGGTGCACCGGGCCCTGGTCAGCGCCTACAAGCTTGGCGAGGGCGGCCTTCCGCCGCAGGACGCCGAGAAGTTCGACGAGATCGGCGAGCAGATTTCGCGGCTCGAGCGGCGGGCGATGGAGGCAGAGCGCGAGACGGTCGACCGCTATGTCGCCGCTTATCTCGCCGACCAGGTGGGACAGGTCGTACTGTGCCGGATCACCGGCGTGCAGCCGTTCGGTTTCTTCGCGACGGTCGTCGAGTTCGGCGGCGACGGACTGGTGCCGGTCTCGACCATAGGCGATGAATATTTCCGCTACGATGAGAAAACGCAGCAACTGGTGGGCGAGGAAAGTGGCACGACCTACCGGCTCGGCCAGAAGCTCAGGTTGCGGATTGCCGAGTCTAACCCGGTTTCGGGGTCGCTGCGCTTCGAGCTCCCGGACCGGCCGGGCAGCGGCCGTCCCGCGCCGCAGCGGCGCGATCGCGTTCGCGGCCGTCCACGCGGCAGGCCTGATAACATTCGCCACAACAGCAGACGGCGCTAAGCTTACTGCGATTGTCTTTCGAAGGAGATTGGAATGGCCACTGCCGCCGCCGCCGCGGTCGCGCGTGCGCGACGTGATGTCCAACACCATTTCTTCAGTCTCGACGCGGTGCGGCCCGACCGCGCCGTCGATTTCGATCCGCCGACGCGACTCCAGCGCCGCCAGTTCGAGCGAATGCGGGATCGCGGCATCATCCACGACACCGGCGAGGGTCGCTATTGGCTCGACGTGGTCGCCTATGACGTCGATCTGAGGGCGCGGCACCGGCGGGTGAAGACGGCGCTGATCATTCTTCTGATCATCCTTGCCGCGATGTTGCTGGCGACCAGCTTCGGCCTGTTGCAGTAGAAACTTTCGCACACGCTGCGAATTGAGTGCTCGAAGGAGCGGACCATGGCCTACAAGATCGCGATCATTGTCGGGAGCCTTCGCGAAGGCAGCCTCAACCGCAAGATGGCGCGCGCGATCTGCGCGATCCGCGACGACAATCTCGACTGCTCGATGATCGAGATCGGGGATTTGCCGCTCTATAACCAGGACCTCGACAACAACCCGCCAGAGCAGTGGGTTCGGTTCCGCGACCAGGTCCGGGGCGCCGATGGCGTTCTGTTCGTCAGCCCGGAATATAATCGCGGAGTCCCGGGCGTGCTCAAGAATGCCATCGATATCGGGTCACGCCCCTACGGCCACAGCGTCTTCGACAAGAAGCCGGCGGCTATCGTCACCGTCTCGCCGAGCTCGATCGGCGGATTCGGCGCGAACCACCAGATCCGCCAGACCTGCGTCTTCCTCAACATGCCCATGATGCAGCAGCCCGAGGCCTATCTCGGCCATGTCAGCGACGACAGCTTTGACGAGAACGGGCAGCTGAAGGATGGGCCGCTGAAAGGGCTCGTCACGACGCTCGCCCATGCGTTCCACGACTGGGTCGACATGATCCACCGCTCGCGCGCGGCGCTTGCCGAAGATTCGGCGCACGCGAGCCAGGCGAAGTCCAAGGAACAGGTCTGACACTTGGTGGGTGTTGAACCAATCACCTAGTTCAGGCGACCAACACTGCGGAGGATCGGATGGAACTTCCCTGGCTTTCGCGCTGGCAGCCGCAGGTGCTCGCCATTCTGAGGATTGTGACTGGTCTCCTGTTCCTGGAGCACGGCCTGTCAAAATATTTCGCCTTCCCCGTCCCATTTCCGGTGCATCCGCTGACGCCAATGCTCATGGCCGCGGGCGCGATTGAGCTCATCACCGGGACATTGGTCACGATCGGCCTGTTCACGCGCCTCGCCGCATTCGTCGCTTCGGGTGAGATGGCTTTTGCTTATTTCATCGGCCACTTTCCGAAAGGCTTCTGGCCCGCCGCCAATATGGGCGAGAATGCGATCCTTCTGTGCTTCATCTTTCTTTACATCGCCGCTGCCGGGCCGGGCGCCTGGGCGGTCGATAATCTGCGCACGAGGAACGCGCCGATCAGGTAACCTTCGCGCGCGTTTTGAAGCGCGGCTGGTCCCATTCGCGGGTCGCCAGAATCCCTGCGAGGATTTCGGCTGCCCGGATCACGTCGGCGAAGCGCGTGTAGAGCGGCGTGAAGCCGAAGCGCATCAGGTCGGGCGCGCGGAAGTCGCCGATCACGCGCCGAGCGATGAGAGCCTGCATCACCGCATAACCCTCCGAATGCTCGAACACGACGTGGCTTCCTCGCTGCGCCGAGTCGCGGGGGGAGGCGAGGCGCACTTCATCGCCGCAGCGCGCTTCCACTTCGTCGATGAACAATTGCGAGAGCTTGCGCGACTTCGCCTGCACGTCGGCCATGGCAATGGCGTCGAACGTGCCGATCCCCGCGTCGAGCGCGGCCAGTGCGAGGATCGGCGGCGTACCGGTGAGGAAGCGATTGATGCCGCCGACCGGCCGGTAATCATCGACGAAGGCGAAGGGCTCGGCATGGCCCATCCAGCCCTGGAGCGGATTGTCGAGTTCGTCCTGCAGACGGTCTGCCACATAGATGAAGGCCGGAGCGCCGGGCCCACCGTTCAAATACTTGTAGCCGCAGCCCACGGCGAGATCGCTGCCGGTGCCGTCGAGGTCCACTTCGATTGCCCCCGCGCTGTGGCAAAGGTCCCAGAGGACGAATGCGCCCGCCGCGTGCGCCGCGTCATTGATCGCGCCCATGTCGTAGACGGATGCCGACTTGTAATCGACGTGGGTCAGGCTGACGACGGCGGTCTGGTCGTCGATCTCGCCGAGCACCTCAGCGGGCGAGACGGCCTTCAACTGGAGCCCGAGCATGTCGCACAGGCCCTGGGTGACATAAAGATCGGTCGGGAAGCTCGCCTTCTGGGTTACGATCTTGCTGCGCCCCGGCCGCGCTCGGGCCGCCGCGGCGAGCAGCTTGAACAGGCAGACAGTGGTCGAATCCGCGACCAGCAACTCATTCGGCTTCGCACCGACTATGGGCGCGAGCCTGGCGGCGATCTGCGCCGGCCAGTCGATCCACTGGTGCTTGTTCCAGCCGGCGATCAGGTCCTCGCCCCATTGGCGCTCGGCGGTCGTCGCGAGCGCGGCAGGCGCCGCCCTCGGCAGTGCGCCGAGCGAATTGCCGTCGAGGTAGACGATGTCATCAGAAATCGAAAAGCGCTGCCGCGCGAATGCGAGCGGGTCGGATGCGTCGAGGCGTTTGGCTTCGTCGGCAGTCACAGCTTCGGCAAGGTCACGCCCTTCTGCCCCATATATTTGCCGGCGCGGTCGGCGTAGCTTACCTCGCACGGTTCGTTTCCCTGGAGGAACAGGAACTGGCACGCGCCTTCGTTCGCATAGACCTTGGCGGGCAGCGGCGTGGTGTTGGAGAATTCGAGCGTGACATGGCCCTCCCACCCGGGCTCGAGCGGGGTCACGTTCACGATGATCCCGCA
>DATNFJ010000092.1:0-12806 GCA_035606455.1 Sphingomicrobium sp. | reverse complement strand
CGCTTCGTCGAGGACGATTGGGAAAGCCCGACGCTCGGCGCCTGGGGCCTCGGCTGGGAAGTGTGGTGCGACGGCATGGAGGTTACGCAGTTCACCTATTTCCAGCAGGTTGGCGGGTTCGAATGCCGGCCGGTGACCGGTGAGCTCACCTACGGACTCGAGCGGCTCGCGATGTACATTCAAGGCGTCGACAATGTGTTCGACCTGAGGTTCAATGACGCGCGCGTCAGCTACGGCGAAGTCTTCCTCGAGAACGAGCGCGAGATGTCCGCCTACAATTTCGAGGTCGCGGACACCGACGCCTTGTTCGACCTGTTCCGCAAGGCCGCCGCCGAGTGCGAGCGCTGCCTCGAAGCGAAACTGCCTATCCCCGCCTATGAGCAGGCGATCAAGGCGAGCCACGTCTTCAACACGCTTCAGGCGCGCGGCGTGATCAGCGTCGCCGAGCGCCAGGCCTATATCGGCCGCGTCCGCGACCTGGCGAAGGCCGCCTGCGGCGCGTGGCTGGAGCGGTCAGCCTAATGGCCGATTTCCTGCTCGAGCTGCTGTCGGAGGAAATCCCGGCGCGGATGCAGGCGAATGCGCGCAATGAGCTGGCGCGGCTGTTTGCCGAATGCACCGAGGAAGCAGGGCTCGCGACCGGTCCGATAACCGTTCACTCGACGCCGCGGCGGCTGGTGCTGATCGCGCGTGATGTGGCGGGTTCCACCGAGGCGAAGCGCGAGGAGATCAAGGGCCCGCGTACCTCGGCGCCGCCGCAGGCGCTCGACGGCTTCCTCCGAAAGACCGGGCTCACGCGCGACCAGCTCGAAGACCGCGACGGTGTCTATTTTGCGACTGTGGAGCAGCCGGGGAGGGCGGCTTCCGACATCCTCGGCGAGACCGTGAAACGGATCGTCGCCGATTTCCCCTGGCCCAAGTCGATGCGGTGGGGCTCGGGCGATCTGCGCTGGGTGCGGCCGCTCCACGGAATCGTCGCGATGCTCGGGGAGGAGATCGTCCCGCTCGAGGTGGACGGCATCGCGTCGGGCGCGACGACCGTCGGTCACCGCTTCCATCATCCGGGGGCGATCACTGTCGGCGGCGCGTCCGATTACGCCGAGAAGCTTCGCGCCTGCCACGTGATCGTGGACCAGGAGGAGAGAGAGCGGATCATCCGCGAAGGCGCGGAAGCCGCGGCGGCGAAGGCAAGGCTCGCGCTGCTCCCGGATGAAGCGCTGGTGGTCGAAAATGCCGGCCTTACGGAATGGCCGGTGCCCTTGCTCGGCGAGTTCGATGCCGAATTCCTCGACGTCCCGCGCGAAGTGACCGTGCTCACCATGCGTACCAACCAGAAATATTTCGCCTGCACGAACGACGAGGGGCTGCTCGCTCCCGCGTTCGTGTGCGTGGCCAATGTCGCGGCGAAAGACGGCGGCGCGGCCATCGTCGAAGGCAATCGCCGAGTCCTCGCCGCGCGCCTCGCCGACGCCCGCTTCTTCTGGGAGCAGGACCTCAAGGTGCCGCTCGAGGAGCAGGCGAAGAAACTCGACGGGATCATTTTCCACGACAAGCTCGGCACCGTCGCCGACAAGGTAGACCGGATTGAGAAGCTAGCCCTTTGGTTAGTCGAGCAGGAAATCATCCGGAGCCCGGAAGATACGCCTCAAGCGAAGACTGAGCTTTACAACCAAGTCAAAGCCGCTGCGCGTTACTGCAAAGGCGACCTCGTAACCGGCATGGTCGGAGAGTTCCCGGAGCTTCAAGGAATCATTGGCGGCTACCTCGCCGAAATGCAGGGCGAGTCTAAAGCGATCGCTGATGCAATCCGCGATCACTACAAGCCCGTGGGACAGGGTGACGAGGTGCCGACCGCGCCGGTGACGGTGGCGGTCGCACTGGCCGATAAGCTGGATACTGTCGTCGCGTTTTACGTCGTGAATGAAAAGCCCACTGGCTCGAAAGATCCATTTGCGCTTCGTCGAGCGGCGATTGGAATCGCAGCTATCCTTGAGCGAAATAGCCTTCGCTTGCCGCTTACGATGGCGATCCACACTGTGGCTGCTTTGCTTCTTGGGCGATTGCTCGGCACCGCAGACAAAGCCCGGTTTGATGCTGCAATCAGGGCACTCGACGAAGCTGGGTTCCGATTTGCCCAAGGCTCTATCGCGAAGCTCGAAGAAGCGGCCCTGAGTGATTCCCTGAGCCAATCAGGTTCTATCTATGATGATGTCATTGTGCCCACGACCGCGTCTTTGCTCGACTTCTTTGCCGACCGTCTCAAGGTCCAGCAGCGCGACGCCGGGGTCCGACACGACCTCATCGATGCAGTGTTCTCGCTCGGCGGCGAAGACGATCTCGTCCGCCTGCTCGCGCGCGTGAAGGCCCTTCAGGCGTTCGTCGAGACAGGGGAGGGCGCCGATCTTCTCACCGCGTACAAACGCGCGGCGAATATCCTCAAGAAGGAGAAATGGGAGCGTACGGCGGCGTCAGGCCGCGGGGACCTCGCTCCCGAGGAGAAAACCTTGATTGCCGCCCTCGACAAGGCGGAGCCGAAGGCTTCGGCGGCAATCGAGAAGGAGGACTTCACGGCAGCGATGGCGGCACTTGCGTCGCTACGAGCGCCGATCGACGATTTCTTCGATCATGTGACGGTCAACGACCCCGATCCCGCGAAGCGCGAGCGGCGGCTCAATCTGCTGATGCGCTTCCGGGACGCGGTGAACCGGGTCGCCGATTTCTCGAGGATCGAGGGCTAGCTACAGCGGACGATCGTCCCGGTCGCGATCCTTGACCGCGGCGCCGCGCAGGCTGTCGCGTTCGCGCCATTCCTTCTCGCGCTCGGCGTGGTCGCGCTCGAGCGCTTCGCGACGGTCGGCCTCGGTCCGATAGCGCTCCTTCCACTTGCGGCGGCCGCCGGCGGTCAGGAACACGCCGATCAGCAGCCCCAGGATAAAGACGAGGATGCAGATCGCCCACAGGTTCGGGTCGGTGGTGATGTTCATTGCGCTTCCCCAATCGTAACGGCGACGCGGCGACTACGCTTCAGCGCGCCGCCGCGTTCCCTTGTCGGATCAGCTGTGGAGGAAGCTGTCGTTGATCGAGCAGCTGGCCGGACCCAGGATGACGACGAACAGGGTCGGCAGGATGAACAGGATCAGCGGCACGGTCATGATCGCCGGCAGGCGGGCCGCTTTTTCCTCGGCGCGCATCATCCGCTGGTGGCGGAATTCGGCCGACAGCACGCGAAGGGCCGAAGCCAGCGGCGTGCCGTATTTCTCGGTCTGGATCATGGTCGTGACCACGCCGCGCACGGCCTCGAGGTCGACACGCTGGGCGAGATTCTCGAACGCCTGGCGGCGCTCGTTGAGGAAGCCGAGCTCAATCGCGGTCAGGCCGAACTCGTCGCCGAGCTCGGGATAAGCCTTGCCGAGCTCCCTCGACACGCGCCCGAAGGCGGCGTCGACGGTGAGGCCCGCTTCGGCGCAGATGACGAGCAGGTCGAGCGCGTCGGGCAGACCCTTGCGGATCGCGTTGCTGCGCTTGCTGACCTTGTTTTTGAGCCAGATGTCGGGCGCCTTGTAGCTGCCGACGAGGAGGCCCGCGACGGTGATGTAGCGGCGAAGCGCCGACCATTGCGGGAACATGCCCATCACGTAGAGGGCGACCACCGCGGCGATTCCGATCACAACCGGCAGGACGAAGCGCGCGAAGATGATGAAGAAGGCGAGGTCCTTGGTGCGGATGCCCGCCTGCATCAGTCGCGTCTGGGTCTTCTTGATCTGGTCGTCCTGAAGCATCCGGAACTGCGACAGGATCGAGCGGACGCGGTCCGCCGCCTGGTTGCGGTTCGTCAGCTTCTTGCGCTTGTTGGTCGAGGCGACGATGCCGGCCTTCAGCTGCTCGCGGCGCTCGTTCAGCGCCTTCACGCGCCGGGCCATCGGGTCCTTCGCGGTCGTCGCGGCATAGATCGCGAGCATGACGGCAAAGGTCGCGACGGCGCTGAGCATCGTCGCGATCCAGATCACGTCGAAGCCGAGGATGTGCGGTCCGCCGGTGGGAGCCTGCTGCATGTTGGTCAGTCCCCCCTAGATCTCGAAACTGACCATCTTGGCCATGATCCCGGCACCGATGCCCATCCAGATCATGCTCCCGATACCGGCGACCATCAGCCGCTGGTCGGTGAAGAAGCCGCCCATGTATTTCGGGTTCATCATGTAAACGAGGCCGAAGACGATGAATGGCAGCGCGCCGACGATATAGGCCGAGGCCTTGGATTCCGAGCTCATCGCGCGGATCTTGAGCTTCATCTGCGCGCGCTTGCGAAGCACGTCCGCAAGGTTCGAAAGGGTCTCGGCGAGGTTGCCGCCTGTCTCGCGCTGGATCGCCAGCGTGATCACGAAAAACTGGAATTCCGGCGTGCCCATGCGATCAGCGGTCTCCTGGAGCGCGGCCTCCATCGTCCGTCCGATCTTCATCTTGTCGGCGACGATGCGAAATTCGACCCCGACCGGGCCGGCGATTTCGCCGGCGACGATGGTCAGGGTTTCCGTGATCGGAAGACCCGACCGAAGACCGCGGACCATGAGTTCGATCGCGTCCGGGAAGTTGACGTTGAACTTGTTGAGCCGGCGCTTGATCAGCCTGCCAATCACAAAGTGCGGGCCGCCGATGCCGAAGAACAGGCCAAGCAGCAGCGACAGGATGATGGGCGCGCCGCGGAATGCCAGTGCAAGGGTGACGAATGCGACGATGCCGAGGCAGATCATCGCATATTTGCCGAGCGTGATCTCCTTGCCCGTCATCTCCAGCCGCTTGCGCAGCAATGCCGGCTTGGGGATCAGGGTCGAGGCATAGCCTTCCCACCGGCTCGCCCGTTCGGCGAACAGCTTGCGGATCTGGGCCTGGGCATTGCCGGCGATGACGTCGCCGTGGCGCTCCTTGATGAGCTCCATGCGCCGCTTCACCGCTTTGCCCGCCGAGGGCCCGCGCATCGCCATGAAGGCGAGTCCGAGCGCTCCGACGCCGCCGATCAGGAGTAGCCACAAGAGCATTCGTGCCTTCGCCTCTCAACTCTTCACGGGCGCGAGTCCGCGCCGTGCCAACCGGTTACGCCGCCGCCTTTTCCTTGGGCTTGGACAGCATCGACTTCAGATTATCGACCAGTGACTTGGCCGCTGCGGCGGGCGCTTTGGCATCGGCCGCGGCCGCGCCTTCGTCGCTCGCGTGGCTGAGCACCATGTTCGAAAGCGCGCTGAACGGGCCCGCCATCTTGCCGCTGGCGACTTCCGCCATGGGCTTGCCGAGCTTTGCCGACTGGGCCGCGAGCTTGCCGTCGAACGGGAAGACGATGTCGACTGCGCGTTCGATCGACTGTTCGAAGTCCTTGCGGCTGATCTCCAGCGCGCCGCCCGAGGGAACGCCGTTGGCAACGACGATCACCTTGGTCTGCGGAGCATTCGACTTCAGCCAGGCCAGGATCCGGATCGTGTCGCGGGTCGCGGCGAGCGTGAGCTCGGCGACCACCACCGCGACATGCGCGTCGTGGACGAGGTGCGGATGCTGGATCAGCATCTGGCGCGGAAGGTCGAGCACGGTGGATTCGAACGCGTTGCGCATCTCTTCCTGGAGCTGGAAGAACGCGGTGCCGTCCGTCACCAGCGGCTGATGAATGGGCGCTTCGGCCGAGAGCACCGAGAGATGCTCGTTCGCGCGGACCATCGCGCGCTCGATGAACAGTCCGTCGATGCGGCTCGGATTCTCGATGGCGTCCGTAAGTCCGCGGCCGGGCTCGAGGTCGAGCGCCAGCGCGCCGGTCCCGAAATGCACGTCGAGATCGAGCAGCGCGGTGCTGCGGCGGGCCTTTTCGCCCAGCAGCCACGCAAGCGAAGTCGCAAGCGTCGACGCGCCTACGCCGCCGCGGACGCCGATCACCGCCGCCATGACGTGCGGCTTGTCGGCCTGAGCCTCCCCGCGCGGGCCCGACAGGATCATCTGAGCATGAGCGAACGTGTCGCGCAGCTGGTCGACCGTGAAGGGCTTCAGCAGATAGTCGTGGATTCCGCTGGCGACGAGGTCGCGATACAGCCGGACGTCGTTGACGGTGCCGGCGGCGATGACGATCGTGCCCGGCTCGCACACTTCCGCGAGCGCATTGATGTCGTTGAGCGGGTCGGCCGATTCGCTGAGGTCCACGAACAGGATGTTCGGGCTTGCCGAGACGGAGAGCGACTGCACGGCGTTGCGCAGGCCGCCCTTGTTGACCTTTTCTGGAGACCAGCCGTGCTCGACCGCCACCGGCCGAAGCATGTCCGCCGTCGCATCGTCGCAGACGAATGCGGTGAACGGATCGCGAAGTCCCGCGCGAGCCTGGAACGGAGCGTTCATCTCTAGTTGCCCTTCGTGCTGGTGGACTGCAGGCCCTTGGTGCCGCTGGGCGGCGTCGAGCGATACAGGATGACTGCCTTTGCCGCGGTGTCGACGTCGCCCGTGCCGGTGCCCTCGCGTCCGTGGATCAGGTCCTCCGGGTTGGCGACCATTGCGGCGATGTTCGAGTTCAGGCTGCAGCCGAAGTTCGACATGTTGCGGTTGTAGTAATTAGGCTGCGACAGCTCGCTCCAATTGGGACAATTGGGCACCACTGCACGGCGGCGGCTCACGACAACCCGCACCGCGCCCGGTGCGACAGCGCCGACCGTGACGGGAGCGCCCGCCGACACCATCATTCCATATTGGCCGGCGATGGCCGAGACCTGGCCGCGGGCGGCGTCGGCGGCCGTACCGTCGACGTAAATCGTATCGCCGTAGCCGAGGCCGAGACCCTGAAACCAGCCGTTCAGCCGCTCGGCCTCGCCGGGTGCGAGCGCACCGTCGGGAGCCGCGGCGTCGAACACGTAATCGGCGCTCGTCACGACCGGCACGTTGACCGAGGCGACACCCGTGTCGGGCCTGTCCACGTCAGGCGTGTTGCAGGCCGCCAGCGAGGAGGCGAGCGCAATGAGGATGAGCTTGGAACGCATCGTCCGATCCTTCTTTGTCTGACCGCCGCTCACAGCCGGAACCCCGGAGCAGCGACCGCGCCGGTGACCGGCGTTGCCGCCGGGGCCTGGATTGCCGTGGGCTGTACGGCGCCGCTCTTGCCGGTGAACGTCTGCCCGAGCAGGTCGCGGCGGCCGTCATTCGGAACCCGATAGCCGTCAATCGGCGTTGCGAGCTGACCCGAGACCGGCCGTACGAGGTACGGAGTCACGATAATCACCAGCTCGGTTTCGTTGCGCTGGAACTTGGTCGAGCGGAACAGGGCGCCGAGGATCGGGATGTCGCCGAGGAAGGGCGCCTTGTCGATGCTGTTGTTCGTGCTGTTCTGCAGCAGTCCGCCAATCATGAACGACTGCCCGGACCCGAGCTCGACGGTCGTTTCGGCCCGGCGCGTGGTGAGCGCCGGCACCCGGAAACCGTTGAGGGTCACGCCGTTGGCGTCGTCGAGCTGACTGACCTCTGGGCGCACGCGCATCGAGATTCGTCCGTCGGCGAGAACCACCGGCGTGAATGCGAGACCGACGCCATACTGCTTGTATTCGATCGTCACGGCATTGTTGCCCTGCGACACCGGGATCGGGAACTCGCCGCCGGCGAGGAAGCTCGCCGTCTCACCGGAAAGCGCCGTGAGGTTCGGCTCGGCGAGAATGGTCGCTAGACCGTCGGTGGCCTCGAGGTCGAGGGTGCCGAGCAGGTCAAGACCGAAGAGCTTGCCGAAGCCGGCCAGAGTCGTTCCGGTCCCTGAAATATTGAACACCGGCGATCCGCTGTCGGGGATCGTGCCCGGGTTGCCGCGGCCGATTCCGAAATTGAAGCCGTTGGTCGTGTCCTTGGACAGGAGGTTTGCGCCCCACGACTTCAGCGCGTTGCGATCAACCTCGGCGATCCGGACTTTCAGCGTGACCTGAAGCGGGGTCGCGACCTTGAGCCTGCTGACCGGCACGATGTTCAACGCCGCGGTTGCGCTGTTGATGTCGACGCCCGGGTTGAGCGCCGCCTTGACCAGCATCTCGGCCTGCGCGGCGTCCTCCGGAGAGGCCACGGTTCCGTTGAGGACCGCGACCTGGCCGACGTTGGTCACGCTGATGTTCGCGTCAGGCATGGCCTCGCGGAGGATCTCGTTGATCGAACTGATGTTCTGGTTGACGCGGACATTCGCGCCATAGACCACCGATCCGTCCGCGGCGGTCGCGATGACCGTCGCTTCGCCGGCTTTCTTGCCGAACAGGTTGATCTGGCGCGGGCCGTTCACATAGACGTCGGCGATATCCGGAGCGGACACCCAGACGTTTGCGACGCTGCGCGGCAGGTTCAACATCTGGCCCTCGCCGACCGACAGCAGGACCTGCTGCGAGGGGCGATAGGTGCCCGACGCATACGCCTTGGGCTGGGCCGCGGCGGGCGCCGGGGCGGCGACGGCGGCGATACCCGCCGTCAGTGCCGCCAGGGCGGTGCCGAGACGCGCCCGGCGATGGATTGCTTGAATGTTCATTTAGCGAGCTCCCACCGGAACAACGGTGACATCATTGCCGCGCGCCACCCGCACGACGGGTCCGGTCACCACCGGAGCACCGCCAGGCTTGCCGGTGAGCACCTGGCCAAGTCCCTTCGCCAGGCCGGCCATGGCTTTGCCGATCTGGTCGCCGGCATCGCCGGGCTTTGCCGGGACGGTGCGGCGCTGGAAGCGCGACACGTCGCCGCCGGTCGTGAAGGTCGTATTCGTATCGATCGGCCGGTCCGAGTAAGCGAGCAGCATCTGGCGCTCGTCGGCCGGGCTGGCGTTGGGCGGCAGTTTGATGTCGCCCGAGGCAATCGCCCGCTCGAGATCGGCGCTATTGTCTGAGATCGAGCGCAGTGACAGCGACAGCTGGCCGAGGCTCTGCGCGACCGCAACCTTCTCCGCGATCTTGGGAGTCACTTCCAGCGTCACGTTCGAGAAGGTCTTGATGGCGGTCTTGCCGTCATCGTCCTTGTCGGTGAAGCGCTGGTCGGTCGCAAGAACGCGAACGTTGCGCACGATCGTTTCGGAAACCTTGAGCGGGGGTCCGTCGCCGCCGCCGTTGACGGTCTGGGTCAGCACCATGTCGACATGGTCGCCCGGGAACACGAACCCGGCGACTCCGGTCGTCGCATTCACCGGGACGGTGACTGCGCGCATGCCCGGCCCCAGCGCCGCGGCGAGGAAGCCGCGATCCTGCGGTCCGACGAGCGAACCCCGGGTGACCGGCTGGCCGGCGGCGATCGCATAGCGGACGACGGTGCCGGCGAGATTCTTCGAATCCGGCTGGTTCTCGACATAATAAGCGCCCTGCATCAGCTCCTTCGGCCAAGGCTGGAAAGAGAAGCTGTCGGCGTCGATGATCGTGCCGACAGGAAGCGCCTTCTTGGCCACGAGCACCTTGGGCCCGAGCGGGATCGTTTGCGCCGCGGCGGCCTGCTGCGCGCCGGCTCCGGCGAACATGTTCTTGGCCATGACTGCGGTAATCACCGCGATGACCAGCGCTCCAACGAGCAGAGCGAGCTTCTTCACATCCATGGCGCGATCGCCTCCCCTGGAAGGGCCACTTGAACAGCCTCACACATCAGACAAATTGGTTAAGAAACCGTTGGGTGAGAATCGCGAGACCGCCGAATGCGATCGCGACTCCGTACGGAATTTCGGGCCGGCCCTCGCGCTTCTTGGCATGGTGCCAGGCAAGGACGAGAAGCGTCAGCACACCGCCCGCCACCGACATCAGGATCAGAAACCTGATCGTTCCGATCGGCGGAAACCACAAAGCGAGCGCGGCGGCGAGCTTGACGTCACCGCCGCCCATCATGCCGGCGTAAAAGGCCCCGGCCAGCAGCAGGAACACGGTTGCAGCCGCGGCCAGCTGCACCGCGACTCCCGGCCACGGCGACAACGCGACCGACGCCCAATAGACCGGCGCAAGCAGCGCCACGGTCAGGTTGAGCCGATTCGAAATGGTGAATGTACGGACATCGACCACCGCCGCGACGACGAGGATCGCCGCGAGCGCCACGAGCAGCAGGTCGGTAAATGTCGCGTTGAACATGACGCACCCCTAGACGGCGCGGCTTTCCAATTCGTAACCGGCGAAAGAAATGAACGGATTCGATGTGATCATCGTCGGTGGCGGGATCGCCGGTGCGAGCCTGGGCGCGGAGATTGCGGCCAGGCGGCACACCCTGATTCTCGAGGCCGAGGACCAGTGCGGCTATCATTCCACTGGCCGGTCGGCGGCCTTCTATCTCGAAAGCTACGGCGGCCCCGAAGTCGCCCGGCTCACGCTCGCCTCGCGGGAATTTCTTGATTCGCCGCCGCCTGATTTTTCCGACCACGGCTTTCTTCACGTGCGCGGAGACCTCCACGTGACGCGCGACGAGCTGCCTGAAGTGCCCGCGGAGGTCCAAACGCGAATCGTCGAGCGGGCGGAGCTCGAGCAGCTCGTTCCCGGAATCAGGCGCGGTTGGGACCGAGCCTTGTTCGAGCCCGGCTGCGCCGACATCGACGTCGCCGCGCTCCACGCCGCCTATCTGCGCCAGTTTCGGCGAGCCGGCGGCACCGTGAGGACACGCGCGAGAGTGATTCGCGCGCATCGACATTCGGACCAGTGGACGGTGACGCTCGAGGATGGGACCACCTTCACCGCCTCGATCCTGGTCAATGCCGCGGGCGCGTGGGCGGACGACGTCGCCCGAGCCTCCGGCGCACGCCCGCTGGGAATCGCGCCCAAGCGCCGAACGCTCGTCCAGCTGCGGGTCGGCCGCTCGGGCTTGCGCGATCTGCCCCTGGTCGATGGCGCCGACGGCAGCTTCTATTTCAAGGGCGAGGGCGACAACATTGTCTGGCTGAGCCCGCACGACGAGATCGAAAGCGATCCCTGCGATGCCGCGCCCGAGGAGATGGACATCGCGATCGCCATCGACCGGTTCGAAAAGGTCGTCGACTGGCCGATCGAGCGCGTGGAGCGGAGCTGGGCGGGCCTCAGGAGCTTCGCGCCCGACCGCCTGCCGGTCTACGGGTTCGACCCGGACGTGCCGGGTTTCTTCTGGTGCGCGGGGCAGGGCGGCTTCGGAATCCAGACTTCGCCCGCCGCCGCGAAGATGGCGGCGGCCACGCTACTGAACGAAGAGCCCGATCCGATGGTCGCGCACATCGACCCGAGCGTCTTCTCGCCGGCGCGATTCTTGCCGTCATCATGAACGACATTGCATGAACAGGTTGACTGTGAGCATACCGACCGCACTTCCGGGGGGACGAACGTTGCGCGCACTTTTGCTCTTGTCGACGGTAGGTCTGCTTACCGCTGTTTCCGCGTCCGCTGCGCAGCGCGGCAACTTTGAGTTCGTCAAGACCTTTGGGACGGGTTCGGCCGCAACTTCCGTCTGGTACGACCCAAGCTCCGTTCACAACGTCTCTACAAACATCGGGAACCTGGTCTCACTCGATTACAGGCAGCAAGCCTCAAACGATTCTGACTTTGTGACGACGGCCTACTTCGATTGTGCCGGGCATCTATACCTGGTCGCGGTTACGGGTCGCGTTGGCGGACAAACGGTGTCTGCCGACGACTCGTCCAATCCTGCAGCCTGGCAAGGTCGCCAACAGCCGACCGCCGTTCCTGCCGGCGAGATCGACACAGTGGCGAACGTTCTCGAGGGAATCGCCTGTCACAGGTAGTGCGTCACAACCGATGATGCCTCCGCTGCTCGTCGGCCTCGGCACAGGCGAGGGCGTCGACGCGGTCGTTTTCGGGGTGGCCGCTGTGGCCTTTGACCCAGTGCCATTCGATCCGGTGCGGCGCGGCGGCGTCGATCAGCTCCTGCCATAGCTCGGCATTCTTGACCGGCTTCCGGTCCGAGGTCCGCCAGCCGTTGCGCTGCCAATTGTGGATCCACTTCGTGATCCCGTCGCGGACGTAGATGCTGTCCGTGTGAAGCTGGACCCGGCAGGGCTTCGTCAGCGCTTCGAGCCCCCGAATCGCGGCGAGCAGCTCCATCCGGTTGTTGGTGGTCAGCGGCTCCCCGCCCGCCAATTCCTTCTCGCGCGCGCCCGCGCGGATCAACACAGCCCAGCCGCCGGGGCCCGGATTTCCGCGGCACGCGCCATCGGTGAACATCTCGACGAGGGGGAGGTCGGTCATGAAACCGATTCAGTTGGTCCGCGCATCGGCTGCGGCAATATGGCCTAGCTCGTTTCCGAAACTCCGTTCCCACAGCATCTTGGAAACACCGGCTACGCCGAACGCTGTTATGAGAACGATCCGTTCACCAGCAAGAGCAGAGGACAGAGTGACTGCCATGGCGGCGAGCAAGCCACCGGCATAGCCTGCTGCGTATGCGCGGGATATCCTAAGACGGCGCCTGTCGGTCCGTTTCAGTTGGAGCTGAACCTTCGAAACGCGAACGGCAAATGCAACCTCGCACGCAAAGATGAGCATCAGGCCGGCTTGGGTTCGCTTGGAGGCCGGGTCGTAGGCGAACAGGATGTAACCGACCTCAAAGAGGAAAAGTGCGGCGTAGGAGGCGATTGGTGAAAGCCGTTTCACTCTATGCCACCAGCTCGCGCGGGAGCTTGAAGATCATGCGCTCGGGGCTGTGATCGGCGATCTCCTCGGTCACGTCAAAGCGCTCGGCGAGCGCGTCGACGACTTCGCGGACCAATACCTCGGGGGCTGAAGCGCCGGCGGTGAGCCCGATCGTGCGGGGTTCGCCCAGCCAGTCCCAGTCGATGTCGGCGGCACGTTCGATCAGCCGGGCGGAAACGCCCATGCGCTGTGCGACTT
>DATNFJ010000091.1:0-42007 GCA_035606455.1 Sphingomicrobium sp. | reverse complement strand
CCAAGGGCCCGGCATAAGCGACCCGGTCGCCCTTCTTCACATTATCGACATCGGGCCCGACGGCGTCGACGACGCCCGCGCCCTCGACGCCTGGCGTGATCGGCAGGTCCTGCTTGTAGAGGCCGGTCCGGTGATAGACGTCGATGAAGTTGAGGCCGGCCGCTTCCTGGTGGATCCTGACCTGGCCCGGACCCGGGTCCCCGACCTCGACTTCCTCCCATTGGAGTACCTCGGGGCCGCCCGTCTTGTGGATTCGGATCGCGTGACTCATCGCAATGCTTCAACCGCCTCGGAGCGCAAAAGAAAAGCCCCGCTGCCGCAATGACAGCGGGGCTCCTCTATTTCAGCTGACCGATGATCAGACCGCGGCGTGCGCCGCCAGCGCCGCGAGCAGGAGCAGCGCGACGATGTTGGTGATCTTGATCATCGGGTTCACGGCCGGGCCGGCGGTGTCCTTGTAGGGATCGCCGACGGTGTCGCCGGTAACCGCGGCCTTGTGGGCTTCGGAGCCCTTGCCGCCGTAATTGCCGTCCTCGATATACTTCTTGGCATTGTCCCAGGCGCCGCCGCCGCTGGTCATCGAAATGGCTACGAACAGGCCGGAGACGATCACGCCGAGCAGCAGCGCGCCGACCGAGGCGAGGCCGTTCTCCTTGCCCGCGACCGCGCCGATCACGAAATATACGACGATCGGGGCGAGCACCGGAAGGAGCGACGGGATGATCATTTCCCTGATCGCGGCCTTGGTGACGAGGTCCACGGTGCGCGCATAGTTCGGCCGCACCGACCCATCCATGATCCCCGGGTTCTCGCGGAATTGCTGACGCACTTCCTCGACCACCGCGCCGCCTGCGCGGCCCACTGCCGTCATGCCCATCGCGCCAAACAGGTACGGGAGGAGCGCGCCGAGCAGCAGGCCGACGATCACGTATGGGTTGGACAGGCTGAACAGCTTGTCGAGATCGGTCGTGACCCCGATAGAGCCGCCGAACTCACGAAGGTCCGCGGTGTAGGCGCCGAACAGCACCAGCGCCGCAAGTCCGGCCGAGCCGATCGCATAGCCTTTGGTCACGGCCTTGGTCGTGTTGCCGACCGCGTCGAGCGCGTCGGTGCGGTGCCGAACATCCTCCTCCAGCCCGGCCATTTCGGCGATTCCGCCGGCATTGTCGGTCACCGGCCCATAGGCATCGAGCGCCACGACCATGCCAGCCAGCGCGAGCATCGCCGACGCGGCGAACGCCACACCGAGGAAGCCGGCGAGCTGATAGCTCGCGATCAGCCCGACGATGATGACGATGGTTGGGAGAGCGGTGGATTCGAGGCTGACCGCGAGGCCCTGGATGATGTTGGTGCCGTGGCCGGTCTGGCTCGACCGGGCGATCGACTGCACCGGGCGGTAGTTCGTGCCGGTGTAATATTCCGTGATCCAGACGATCAGCGCGGTCACCGCGAGGCCGATGAGGCTCGAATAAAACAGATCCATGCCCGTGAACGCGCCGCTGATGCTGCCCGTCGCAGCATCGGTCGTTCCGCCGATCTGCACGTTGAGATCGTTGCCGAGCGAGAGCCGAAAGGCGCCGTAGATCGCGGGGATGGCGAGGAGCGTCGCCGTCCAGAAGCCCTTGTAGAGCGCGCCCATGATCGAGCCGCCCTTGCCGAGCCGGACCATGTAGGTGCCGATGATCGAGGTGATGATGCACACGCCGCCGATCAGCAGCGGGAGGATCATCAGCGGCAGGAGCATCGGCGAGGCGCCGAGCGCGAGCGCGACCGAGACCATCGTGATGCCGACGGTCACGACATAGGTCTCGAACAGGTCGGCGGCCATTCCGGCGCAGTCGCCGACATTATCGCCGACGTTGTCCGCGATCACCGCCGGGTTGCGTGGGTCGTCTTCGGGGATTCCGGCTTCGACCTTGCCGACGAGGTCGGCGCCGACGTCGGCGGCCTTGGTGAAAATGCCGCCGCCGAGACGCGCGAAGATCGAAACGAGTGAAGCGCCGAGCGCGAGGGCGGTCAGCGCGTTGACCACCGCGCGGTCGTTCGGGGCATATCCTCCCGGCCCGGTCAGGTACCAGAACAGCACCGAGATCGCGAGCAAGGCGAGACCGGCAACGAGCAGGCCGGTGACGGCGCCCGCACGAAATGCGGTCGTCAGGCCGCTCTGCAAACTATTGCGCGCGGCCTCGGCGGTGCGCACGTTGGCGCGGACCGAGATGTTCATGCCGATGAAGCCGGCGGAGCCCGACAGGATCGCACCAATCAGGAACGCGACCGCGGACAGCGGTTTGAGGAAGATTCCGATGATGATCGCGACGACGATTCCGACGATGGCGATAGTGGTGTACTGCCGGCGGAGGTAGGCGCCGGCGCCTTCCTGGATCGCCGCGGAGACCTCGATCATCCGCTTGTTGCCGGGCGACATGCTGAGCACCTGGCGGCTGGTGAAGATGCCGTAGAGCACGGCGATGATGCCGCAGACGATTGCGACGTAAAGCAGGTTGGAGCCGGAATTCATGGGTTCACGCTTCCCCGTTCTTTAGGCAGGTGGGCACAGCCGCGTGAGCCGCGGCGCCCCCGAAAACGGGCGGTCTTTAGGTGGCGTTTGCGCGGCTTGCAACCGCGTCGATTGAACGGGTTAGCGGATCAGCAATGCGCAAGCCATGCCGCAGGCGAGACCGCTAAGGCCGATCAGCCATTGGCGGATCGACACGCCCGCGACGGTCATCGCCCTGATGCTCAAATCCAAGCCTTTCCGGCACTTCGACGGCCTCACCGCGCCAGGTGAGCGACAGCCTCGCCTCGCCCGCCGACAGCGTGCCGACGCGGCTGATTCTCGTTCCTTGCGGTAAAGAAAGCGTTGCCGGGTCCAGCGCGGCGGGAAGAGCGGCGAGAAGCGCATAATCGTCACCGCCCGTCGCGGCGAACAGCCGTGCGGCCAGATCAAAGCCGCGGTCCGCAACGAACGCGCTCGACAGTGGCAGGCGATCGAGCTCGAGCGATATCGCGCAGCGGCTCGCCTCGGCCATGCGCGACGCGTCGAGCAGCAGTCCATCCGAGACATCCATCATCGCGTGCGCGCACGGCGCGAGCACTTCGCCCGCACCCAGCTGCGGCACCGGTCGGCGGTAGATGTCGACCAACGCGCCCGCCGCACTGGCATCGGCCACCAGCTGCGACAGGCCGGCAGCCGCGTCCCCGACGGTCCCGACCAGCCACAAGGCATCGCCGACTTCGCCGCCCGCGCGATCCGGCACGCGCGGCCCAGCTCGGCCGATAGCGGTCAACCCGAGCACGCGCGGTGCGCCGACCGGCAAGGCGATCGTATCGCCGCCGATCAGTGCAAGGCCGTAGCTTTCGCAGGCATGCTCGATACCCGTCAGGAACTCGCTCTCCCACGTACCATCCCCGGAAATCGACAGCGACAACAGCGCGCCCGCGGGACTCGCGCCTTTCGCCGCCAGGTCCGAAAGATTGACCGCGACCAGCTTCCACCCCACGCTTGCCGGCGGGTCATTGGAGAGGAAGTGCACGCCCTCCGCAATGCTGTCGTGGGTGATCACGAGACCGTCGAGAAAAGCAACATCGTCAAGGAGGCCGCGGGCTTCGGGAGCGGTGGCAATCCGGCGCAGCCGTTCGATGATGTCCCGCTCGCGCATCTCAGGCGCGCGCCGGCCGGGCCTCTTTGGCGATCGCGTCCAGGAGGCCGTTCACAAAGCCGCTCTCGCGCTTGTCGTAGAAGGCGTGCGCGACGTCGACATATTCGGAAATGACCGAGGCTACCGGCACGTCTGGCCGCGCGATCAGTTCGTAGGCGCCGGCGCGGAGAATCGCGCGCATCGGCCGGTCGAGCCGCTCGAGAGTCCAGCCCTCCGCCAGTCGGCTGCTGATCAGCCCGTCGATCTCGCTGCGCCGGGCGTCGGCGCCGGTCACGACATCGTCGAAAAAGTCGCGTTCGGCGTCATGGTACTTCTGGTCCTCGATGGTCGCTCCAAGACGGTGATCGTGAAATTCCTCGAGCAGGCGGACGAGAGGCGTTCCTTCCATCTCTCGCTGGTACAGTGCCTGCACCGCGGCAAGGCGCGCGGCTGAGCGGGAAATCGAACGGACCTGGCTCATGGATTTCGCGCACTAGCCGCCCAGCCATCGACAAGGAAGGGAGCCGACGTCGCGGATGCTCGTCCGTCGAGCCCAGCCGACCTGTCGTCGATGAACGGGAGAGCGGGTCCGGGTGCCTGCTAACCGGGGTCGATGCTGACCACGCTCCAGATCGTCGACGATTTCCTGGACAATGCCGAAACGCTCCGCGAGCACGCATTGCGATTGACCTACCCCGAGCAGCAAGGCGCCTTTCCCGGGCGGAATTCACTCGAACGCATCAATCTCGATGGTCTCAACGAAGCGGTATCCGGGCTCCTCGGTGAGCCGCTGATCCCAGTGTCCCCGCCTCAATCTCACGGCAAATGCCGGCTGACGCTCGCGCAAGACAAGGGCAATGCGAAAGTCCATATCGACGACAGCCACTGGTCGGGGATTCTCTACCTCAGCCGAGATCAGGACAGCATCGGCGGAACGAATTTCTTTCGGCACCTGCCGACGAACAGCGATCGCGCCCCGGTCTTCGAAGAGGAAATCGCCGGCCAAGGATATTCGTCGTTCCAGCAGATGCACCGCGAGATTATCGAAAAGGACAGCCTCGACGATTCTCAGTGGCAGCTGACCACACATGTTCCGATGCGCTTCAACCGGCTGGTGCTCCTGCGGCCGTGGCTGTGGCACACGGCGGGGCCTGGCTTCGGCGACCGGCCGGAGAATGGACGGCTGGTGTATCTCATGTTCTTCCAGTCGGCGCGCCGCTGAACGAAAGTGGTCAGGGATAGCTGACGGTCAGCGGCACCTCCGGCAGCGGAATGAACTCCTGATCGTCGCCGGGGATCGACCCGAAGCGCATCGATTTCCAGTCGTCCTTCGCCTGGTTGATCCGGTCGCGCGAGGACGAAACGAAGTTCCAGAAGACATAGCGGCGGCTCGTGAACGCCTGTCCGCCCAGCAGCATGATCCGTCCGCCGGCGGCGCTCGACAGGCATGCCTGATGACCGGGCCGAAGCACATAGAGCGTGAACGGATCGAGCGGCTCTCCGTCGATCTCGGCCGCTCCGCCGACCAGCATTACCGCACGCTCGTCCGCCTCGGCGTCGACGGGAATCAAGCCGCCGGTCAGTTCGACGTCGGCATAGATGGTCGGCGAATCGCTGCGCGTCGGGGCGGACTTGCCCCACAGGCTCCCCATCAGCAGCCGGGCATGGACGCCGGCATCCTCGATGACCGGGAGCTGCTCTGCGGGGACGTAGTCGAACGCCGCGCCGACTTCCTCGGCCCCGTCGGGCAGCGCGAGCCAGGTCTGCATGCCGTAAAGGCTCGGCCCCGACTGCCGGAGCGCCTGCGGGGAGCGCTCGGAATGAACGATTCCGCTGCCCGCGGTCATCAGGTTGATCGCGCCGGGCTCGATCACCTGCTGCGAGCCGATGCTGTCGCGATGCTCGATCGCCCCTTCGAACAAATAGGTGACCGTCGCGAGATTGATGTGCGGATGGGGTCGGACGTCCATCCCGCGTCCCGCCGGGAGGCGGGCCGGGCCGAACTCGTCGACAAAGATGAATGGCCCGACCATCGTCCTCTCGCGCGCCGGAAGCGTTCGGTTGACCTTGAAGTCGCCGAGGTCGTGCGTGACCGGCGTCACCACCTGCTCGAACGCGGTTTCGATGGTCGCCATCATTCTTCTCCCGGAGCGATTGCGCGGATGGTGAGCGCATGGACCCGCTCGCGCATCAGCTCGCCGAGCGCGCTATAGACCATACGCTGCCGCTCGAGGCGGGTTTTGCCGGCAAAGGCTGGGCTCACGATCCGCAAGCTGAAGTGGCTCTCGCCCGCCGGATTATAGCCGCCATGGCCGCGGTGCTGCTCGCTGTCGTCGCTGAGCTCGAGCCGCGTCGGCGAAAGCGCCGAGTCGAGCCGGCGAAGCATTTGGGTCGCGACCGGTCCGGTGGTCTGGGCGTTCATCTCCCTTATATAGAAGCCTTCAATGGCGTCGAAACAAGGCAGACTGCACGGAAGGGTCGAAGGAGCGCGGGCGAGGTGCGCCGTGGCGGGTTGTGCCGCGCCCGGAGAGTTCAAGGCGCCGCTCGAGGCCGCCAATTTCGACGGACCGGGAAGCTGGCGCTTCCTGTGCCTCGACCACGTCCGCGAGCACAATGCGAAGTACAATTTCTTCGAAGGCATGAGCGCCGACGAGATCACCCGCGCGCAGCACCCGCTCGCCGGCTGGGACCGCCCGAGCCGCAAGTTCGCCGCGAACGGAGCCGACCCGCCGCCCAAATGGAGCGACTTCGCCGACCCGCTCGAGGCGATCTCGGCCCGCTTCGGGAAATTCCGTGAGGGAACGAAGCCGTCGCGCTTCACCAAGCCCGAGCAGCGCGCGCTGTCGGTCCTCGGCCTTGGCGAAGACGCCGACCGTCACGCCGTCCGGCAGCGTTATTCAAATCTCGTGCGCCGTTACCACCCCGACAAGAACGGCGGCGACCGAAGCCACGAGCGCCGGCTCGGCGAGGTGATCGAAGCTTATCAGCTACTGAGGAAGTCGGCCGCCTTCGCCTAGTCGCGGTCGGGAGCGCCCAGCGGGAAATACGGCCGGTACGGCCGCGCCTCGTCGACGACCCGCGCCACCACCGGATGCGCGAGCAACCGGGCGCGGTAGGCCTTCAGCTTCGGCCGTCCATAGCCGATCTCATCGACCCAGTCGGCATAGAAGAGCGCCGGTGCCGCTGCGCAATCGGCAAGCGTGAAGGTGTCGCCGGCTGCCCAGCCGCCATCGGGCAGGTTCTCCTCGAGCCAGTCGTACGCTACCTGCAGGTTCTTGCGCCCCTGCTCCGCGCCATAGGGGTCGCCTTTTCCTTCGGGCCGCAGCGCGTGATTCACCGCGGGCTGCATGTTGCCCTGGACGTGGAGGTCGAAGAAGCGATCGAGGAAGCGCACTCGGCGGCCGAGTTCGCCATCCGGAATCCACGTGTTGGAGCCAGGGTGATGCACCTGGAGATGTTCGATGATGCAGGTCGTCTCGATCACCGCTTTCCCGTCGTCGAGGAGCAGCGGGAATTTGCCGAACGGCCAGATCCGCTTGAGTTCCGCGTAATTCTCCTCGTTCTCGGGAACCTGCCGAAACCGGAACTCGGTCTGGTCCGCGTAGAGCGGGATAAGCACTTTCCACGTGTAGGACGAGAAAGGGTGACCGAACAGCTCCAGCATCACCAGGTCCCCGCCGCGATCTTGCGCCGCCGCTCCAGCTCTTCCTCGCTGGGGTCCTTGCTCGCGAAGCTGCCGGTGGGGACTTCGCCCGCCGGTTCGTAGGTGGTGATCACCACGCCCCTTGGCGACACGAAATGCTCGACCAGGTTCAGCGCGCTCGGCTTCTCCGACCCGTCGAACAGCCGCTTGCCCTGGCCGAGCACGATCGGAAAGGTGATGAGGGTCAGCCGATCGATCGCGCGGGCCGAAAGCAGCGGCGGGTAAAGCGTGCTGCTTCCCTGGATCAGCAGGTCGCGGCCTTCGCTTTTCTTCAGCTCGGCGACGGCGTCCGCGGTGTTGCCGGAGAGCCTGTGGCTATTGTCCCACGTCAGTGGCTCGTCCGAATGGGTCAGCACATATTTATTGATGCGCTGGAATTTCTCGCCGATCGGATTGTCGCGGTTGTACGGCCAGTAGGCGGAGAAGATGTCATAGGTCCGCTTGCCCAGCAGCAGGTCGTACTCGCCCATGATCAGCGACTCGAACGGGCCCATGTCCTCGTCCCAGTGAGGCGCGACCCAGCCGCCGAGGCGGAAGCCACTAGTCGTGTCCTCGTCGGGGCCACCCGGCGCCTGGATGACGCTGTCGAGCGACTGGAAGACGGCGCCGGTGAGCTTACGCATCGATACTCTCGCCGCGCACCGCGGCTTCAATCGTCGCGATGTCGATCTTGTTCATCGTCATCATCGCCTCGAACGCCCGCTTTGCCACGGCTTTGTCGGGATTCGATGTGGCCGCAAGCAGGGCGCGCGGCGTGATCTGCCACGAGAAGCCCCAGCGGTCCTTGCACCAGCCGCACATGCTCTCCTCGCCGCCGTTGCGGGTGATCGCGTCCCAGTAGCGGTCGGTCTCCTCCTGGCTGTCGGTCAGGACCATGAAGCTGACCGCCTGGTTCGGCTTGAAGTTCGGGCCGCCGTTGAGCCCCACGAACGACTGCCCGAGAAGCCTGAACTCGACCGTCAGCTCGTCGCGTTCCTCGCCGCCCGGATAATCGCCCGGAGCCGCCATGGCGCTGCCGACGTGCGTCTCGGGGAAGACCGAGGCGTAGAATTCGGCGGCCTTGCGCGCCTCGCCTTTGTCGAACCACAGGCAAGTGATTAGCTTGTCGGCCACAGGCCTCTCCTTCACGCGCCGCCGACGAGCGCGAACTCCGCGCCCTGCGGGTCAAGTCCGATGACGATATGGTCGCCGCCGGGCACTTCCATCGGTCCGACGAGGATCTTGCCGCCTTTCGCTTCGGCGACTTCCTTCGCCTTCGCGATCGACGGAACGCCGAAATAGTAACGCCAGTGCGGCTGCTGCCCGTTCATCGCGCCGGCGATCGCGCCGATGGTAACGCCGTTCTGCTCGATGAAGCGATATTCGCCATGCTCGCCCATCGGCATGAACTGCTCGGTCGTCCAGCCGAACTGGTCCCCGTAGAAGCGCCGGGCGGCGACCGGATCCGAGGTGCTGAGCTCGTTCCAGCGGCAATGCTGAGCCGTATTGGGCTCGAACACGTCGCTCTTTGCGTTCGGATCGTCGGCAGGCGGGATCGGCTTCATGATGTAGAAGGGCGCTCCCTGGGGGTCGGCGACCATCGCGATCCGCCCGACGTTCGGCACGTCATGAATCATCAGCGTCTTGCCGCCGGCCTGCTCGATCGCTTGCGCCGCCTCGTCGACATCCGAGACGTTGATGTAGCCGAGCCAGGTCGGGCGGGCTCCATTATGCTGCATCTCGGGCGTGATCGGCAGAATGCCGCCGGCGAACTTGCCGTCGCTCCGGCCGATCATTCGGTAGCCGCCATATTCGGGCGGTCCTTCGTCACCGATCTCCCAGCCGACGACCGCGTCGTAGAAGGCTTTCGAGCCTTCCGCGTCAGGGGTCATCAGCTCGTACCAGATGAAGTCGCCTTCGGGATTCGGGCCGCTGTGAGCGCTTTCAGTCGTCGTCGGTGCGTCTTGAGTGCGGACGTCGGTCATTTCGCTGTCCTTCCGTGATCAGGTGGTCTGCGGGGCTGTCACGCCGAGATGGGCGATGCGTCGGCTGCGACTTGCGTGTCGGCCGCCGTGTCGACGATCACTTCGAAACCGCCCCAGAACAAGCGCTTTCCATCGAACGGCGCATCGCCCGGCTGCATCCGCTCGTCCTTCATGATTTTCTCCCATGCGGCATCGTTCGCCTGCTTCGAGGGCCATTCGAGGAAAGCGAAGACGACGGTTTCATTCGGCTCCGCTTTCACTGCGCGGCGGAAGTCGGTCACCTTGCCGTCGGGCACATCGTCGCCCCAGGCCTGGACGAAGCGCAGCGCGCCATATTCGCGGAAAATGGCGGAGTGGCGTTCGTTCATGCGAATGTAGGCATCCTTGTTGCCGTTCGGAACGGGAGCGATGAAGCCGTTGATATAGCTTCCGCCGCCTTCGCCGCTGTCGATGATCGAGTCGAAGCCGCCCATGATCATTCGCGACGCGTCGAAAGGCATGTCCTTCATCATCTCGGCCATGTTCGGATCGCTCATGAACTTCTCGTTCGCCGCGTCGCGTTCCTTCCTCGAGGGATATTCGAAGAAGGAGAAGACGATCGTCTCCTCGTCCTTCGCCTCAACGGCGCGGTAGAAGTCCGTCACGGTGCCGTGCGGAACCTCGTCGGCCCAGCTCTCGACCATCCGGCGGATTCCGAATTGCCGCGCCATCGGCGTGAACTTGCCGGCATGCCGAAGATATTCGGCGCGCTTGGTCGCGGGCACCGGCGTGATGAATCCTTCGAAGTAGGTCATGCTGGCTCTCCTTGCGGTTCGTGCTCGCGAAATGTCGCGAGCTGGTCTTGAAGCGCGCGCTGGAACGCCGGGCGCGCCTCTCCACGCTTCACAAAAGCATCGAGATTCGGGAATTGGGCGACGAGGTCCGTATGGCGCAGGAAGCGCAGCGTCGTGACCATCATCAGATCGCCGATGGTGAAGCGGTCGCCCTCGAGCCACTGCTTGTCGCCGAGCCAGTCGGACACGCGCTTCAGCTTCAGCTTCGCGAAATCGACCGCGCTTGGACGGCGCAGCTTCGCCCACTCCTGGTCGGGATAGAAGATGTCGATCGCGAGGACGTTGAAGATCGCCGGCTCGACGCTGTTGAGCGCGGCATAGGTCCACTGGATCGCCCTGTACCTGCCCTGCGGATCGCGCGGCAACAGCGCTTCGCTCTTCTCGCCGATATATTGGATGATGGCGCCGCTCTCGAAAATTCGGACCGTGCCGTCGTTGAAGCACGGCACCTGGTCGAACGGATGCTCCTTCAGATATTCCAGCGGCCGCTGCTGGGCGAGCAGTCGAACCCGATAATCGAGCCCCGCCTCCTCGAGCGCCCAGCGCGCGCGCAGGCCGCGCACCACGCCCTGGGCGAATTCCGGAACCCAGGCGAATGCAGTGATCTCGATTTCGGCGTTCGGATTGATCGGCATGGTTCGCGCTCCCTCAGACCGTTGTCGCGATCGCTTCCTGGACGGCTTCGGCGCCGCGCTCGGCGGCGGCTGCGTCCATCCACATGACTTCCCAGATGTGCCCGTCCGGGTCGGCGACGCTACGCCCGTACATGACCCCATAGTCCTGTTTGGGCGACGGATCAGCCGTACCGCCGTCCGCTACGGCCCGCTCTATAGTCGAGTCGACGCTTTTGCGGCTGTCGGACGAAAGGCACAGAAGCACTTCCGACCCGGCTTTCGCGTCGGCGATCGGGCGCGGCGTGAACTGGCTGAACTTGTCGTAGGTGAGGAGCATCACGTGGATGCTGTCGCTCAGGGTCATGCAGGCGGCGGTGTCGTCGGTGAACCTGGGTTCGTTGACGGCGCCGAGCGCCTCGAGGAACGCCCTCGACTGCACCAGGTCGGTGACCGGCAGATTCACGAAGATCATCCGGGCCATTGTTTCTCCCCTCCGACTCGATTCGCTTGCCTTTTGCGCCTCGAAGTTATAAATTGCAACTGTGGAGTTAGAAAAAATAACTGAATTACGAGCAAGCGAGGAAAAACGGCGCTTCGACGATGCGTGCGGCCTGGCTCACGCGATGGAGTTGCTGGGCGAACGCTGGGCGATGCTCGTGCTTCGCGAGCTCGCCTATGGGCCGCGCCGCTTTTCGGAGCTGAAGACAGATTTGGCGGGGATCAGCGCGAACGTGCTCGCACAGCGCCTGACGGAGCTCGAAAGACGCGGCCTGGTCCGCAAGACCAGGCTCGCGCCGCCCGCCTCGATCCAGGTCTATGAGGCGACTGAGTGGGGACTCGAGGTCGTTCCGCTCATTGCTTCGCTCGGCCGCTGGGCGGCGCGCAGCCCCTTGCACAACCCGACCCTTCGGATGAGCCACGTCTCCGTCATCATGTCGTTCCAGACCTTGCTGTCGCCCGACCTTGCCGAAGGGCTCGACGCCCGCGTCGGCTTCCACTTCGGCGACATCGATTATGTCGTCACGATCCGCGACGGACGCCTCGATGTGGAGCGCGGGCCGGTCAAGGATTGCGACGTCGAGTTCAGCGGCACTCCAAGCGAGATCGCCGCGGTGGTCCATGGCGGCGCCCCCCTTGAAATGATCAAGGTCGAGGGAGACATGGAGCTTGCGAAGCGTTTTCGAACGCTCTTCCCGCTCCCGCCAAAAGTTGGCTGAACATTGAGACGCCGACGCCATTCCCTTAAGGCGAACCGATGACCGATATTTCGAACGTCCAGCCCGAAAGCCGCGCGGAGACTCTGATGGCCACGCCTGACAAGGTCGTGAAAGTGCGCGACGCCTTCGGTGTCGATTCGGACATGGAGGTCCCCGCGTTCAGCGAGGCCGACGAGCGGGTGCCCGACCTCGACCCGACCTATGTCTTCGATCCCAACACCACGCTTGCGATCTGCGCCGGCTTCGCCAAGAACCGCCGGGTGATGGTCCAGGGCTATCACGGCACCGGCAAGTCGACCCACATCGAGCAGGTCGCGGCGCGGCTCAACTGGCCGATGATCCGCATCAACCTCGACGCGCACATCAGCCGAATCGACCTCGTCGGACGCGACGCGATCGTGCTCCGCGACGGCCAGCAGGTGACCGAGTTCCGCGAGGGGCTTCTGCCGTGGGCGCTGCAGCACCCGGTCGCTTTGGTGTTCGACGAATATGACGCGGGCCGGCCGGACGTGATGTTCGTGATCCAGCGCGTGCTCGAGGCCGAGGGCAAGCTGACCCTGCTCGACCAGAATCGCGTGATCCGCCCGAACCCATGGTTCCGCCTGTTCGCGACGACCAACACCGTCGGTCTCGGCGACACGACCGGCCTCTATCACGGCACCCAGGCGATCAATCAGGGCCAGATGGACCGCTGGAACATCGTCACCACGCTCAACTATCTGCCGGCCCAGGTCGAAGCGCAGATCGTGCTCGCCAAGTCGGGCGAATATGACGACCCCGATGGCAAGGCCATTGTCGAGAAGATGATCAAGGTCGCCGAGCTTTCGCGCCAGGGCTTCATCAACGGCGACATCTCAACGGTGATGAGTCCCCGCACCGTGATCAGCTGGGCGCAGAACGCTCACATCTTCGGCGACATCGGCTACGCCTTCCGGGTCAGCTTCCTGAACAAGTGCGACGAGGCCGAGCGCCCGCTGATCGCCGAATATTATCAGCGCGTGTTCGGCGAGGACCTGCCGGAAAGCGTCGTCGGAAAGGCCTGAATTGGCCGAACGCATTGATCTCTTCCGGCGCGCTCTTGCAGGCGCGGCCCGGGCAATCGCCAAAGATCCCGAAGTCGAGGTGGTCTTCGCCTCCGACATTGCGCCGGCGTTCGGGAAAACGGCGCGGGTCGCGTCGCCCGGCCCCGCCCTCGAATCCAAGCTCGTCGCCGAAGCGCGCGGGGCCGCGGATTCGGCTGCGCTTCGCCTCCGCCATCACGATGCAAAGCTCCATGCCCGCGTCGCGCCGGCGGACGTCGATGCGCGCTCGGTCTTCGATGCGCTCGAGACCGCGCGGGTGGAGGCGCTCGGTGCGCGCTCGATGGGCGGGGTGCGCGAGAACCTGCGTCATCTGACCGACGCTCGGATTCGCGGCGACGCGATCGTTCGCGCGCGCGATGCCGAAGAAGTGCCGCTTTCGACCGCCATCGGTCTCATCGCGCGCGAGCGGCTGTCCGGCGAAGCGCCGCCGACCGCCGCCTTGGCGGGGCTCAAGCTGGTCGCCCCGTGGATCGAGGAGAAAGCCGCGGCCGAGCTCGACGCGCTGGCGCTGACGCTCGACGACCAGGCTGCCTTCGCCAGGCTGTCGCGGCAGCTGCTCGAAGACTTGAACCTCGCCGCGGCCGAGGAGCGGGTCGACGAGGAGCCGGACGACGCCGGCGACGAAGCGGAGGGCGACGAGGGCGGCAGCAACGATAAGGTGGAACAGGGCGACGAGGGGACGCCTGGCGGCGGCGACGTCGAGATGCGCGGCGAGGACACGGAAGACCAGGACAGCGAAGGCGATTCGGAGCAGGAGATGGAAGCGGGCGAGGAACAGTCCTCCGCCGGCGACGACCTCAGCGACAGCCTGTTCGCGGCCCCCGGCCGGCGCAACTGGGACCTGTCTCCACCGACCGACTACAAGGCGTTCACCACCCGTTTCGACGAGATCGTCGAGTCCGGGGAACTGTGCGACGAAGACGAGCTGTCGCGGCTTCGCGCCTATCTCGATCAGCAGATGAGCGGGCTTTCGAACGTCGTCACCCGACTCGCGAACCGTCTGCAACGGCGGCTCATGGCGCAACAGGCGCGGAGCTGGGATTTCGACCAGGAGGAGGGACTTCTCGACGCCGCAAGGCTCGCCCGCGTGGTCGTCAACCCGCGCCATGCCTTGTCGTTCAAGATCGAGCGCGACACCGAATTTCGCGACACGGCGGTCTCGCTCCTGATCGACAATTCAGGCTCGATGCGCGGCCGTCCCATCGCCATCGCCGCGATCTGCGCCGATATTCTCGCGCGGACGCTCGAGCGTTGCGGGGTCGCGACCGAGATTCTCGGCTTCACCACCCGCGGCTGGAAGGGCGGACAGAGCCGGGAATCCTGGCTGACCGCAGGCAGGCCGCCCAATCCGGGCCGCCTGAACGACCTGAGGCACATCGTCTACAAGCGCGCGGACGAGCCGTACCGCCGCGCTCGGCGCAACCTCGGCCTGATGATGCGCGAGGGACTGCTCAAGGAGAATATCGACGGTGAGGCGCTGCTGTGGGCGCACAACCGGCTGATCGCCCGGCCCGAGGAGCGGCGCATCCTGATGGTGATCTCCGACGGTGCGCCGGTCGACGATTCCACCGCCAGCGCCAACGGCGGCACCTATCTCGAGCGGCACCTACGGCAGGTGATCGAGTGGATCGAGAAGCGCTCGACGGTCGAGCTGATCGCCATCGGCATTGGGCATGACGTGACGCGTTATTACGAGCGCGCGGTGACCATCATGGACGCCGAGCAGCTCGCCGGAGCGATGGTCGAGCAATTAGCGGCTTTGTTCGAAAGCGCATGAAAAACGGGCCCGGCGCAACAACGCGCGCCGGGCCCCCCTCGTTACGCGACGCGAGGGAATTCGTCCGTCTCCGGACACGACAGGGAAAAGGGGATAACCCCGTCGAATGAAGCACTTATGCCCGATTCGCGGGATATCGATGCTGAACGCACAGTGCAGCCACCGTTCAGGAAAAACGATGCTGTTTCAGTAATTTAGTTCCTCCATGCGGCCCCGGACTTGATCCGGGGTCGTGGGGAGGGGAACCAGCGAAGCTGGTGGAGGGGTAAAGGACGCCGCCGCAGGACCCCTCCACCATTCACTCTTCGGTGAATGGTTCCCCTCCCCAGCCTGTCAGCTGGGGATGAATGACTTAGGCCGCCGCGGTCTCGTTGACCTTTTTTGCAATCTCTTTCTTGAGCTTGCGGACTTTCGGGCTGAGCTTGTCGTCACTGGTCTTCATCAGCCAGTTGTCCAGCCCACCGACATGCTCGACGGAGCGCAGCCCGTGGGTCGACACGCGGAGCTTGACGCTCGTTCCGAGCGCGTCGGAAATCAGAGTGACGTTCTGCAGGTTCGGGAGGAACGTGCGCTTGGTCTTGTTGTTGGCGTGGGAAACATTGTGTCCCACCAGCCGGCCCTTGCCGGTCAGCTCGCAAACCCGCGACATGACTATCTTCCTGAATTTTCTGGACGAGCCGCCAAAGGCCCGAAGAGCGTCGCCCGTTAGCCGCTGAGGCTTGCTTCGTCAACGCCGCGGCTGGCAACCCGGGAGCGGAGTTTGCGTTGTCCGTCCGCAACGATTCAGAGCCAGGGGACCATGCGCGCCATCATCTTCATCCTGATCATCATTGTTCTCGTCGTGATTGCCGGAGTCGCCACCGGCTATATCGACATCAACCAGATCCGCGGTGCGAAGGCGCCCCAGGTCTCCGCGACGCGCAACGGAGTGACCGCCAAGGGCGGCCAGGCGCCCGCCTTCGATGTCGAAACCGGTTCGGTCAGCGTCGGGACGAAGAACACGACCGTCAAGGTACCCGCGCTCATCATCCACAAGGCAGGTCAGAATGAAGCGGAGGCCAACGCGGGCAACGCGATGTGACTTCGCCTCGCCGCTCGGCTAGCCGGGCGGTCATGGGCTTTCCGCTTCCCCCGCCGATGCGCCGGGCGCTCGATCTCGCCGCGGAGGCAGCCGCGGAGGGCGAAGTGCCGGTCGGCGCAGTCATCACCTGCGGGGACGAGGTGATCGCCGAAGCGCGCAACGCCATGCGCGGTTCCGCCGATCCGACGGCTCACGCTGAAATGGTCGCCATCCGTGCGGCGGCCGCCAGGCTCGGGAGCTCGCGGCTCGACGACTGCACCTTGTGGGTGACGCTCGAACCCTGCGCGATGTGTGCCGCCGCCGTGTCGCTCGCCCGGATGAAAGCGCTCCGTTTCGCGGCCGAGGACCCGAAGGGGGGCGGAGTCGTCCACGGCGCCCTCATCTTCGCCCAGCCGACGTGCCACCATCGCCCCGACGTGCTCGGCGGCATCGGCGAGGACGAATCGGCGGCGCTTCTGCGCGGCTTTTTCGAAGAGCGGCGCTAACCGGTATAGGGCAGCAGGCGGATCTCGACCCGGCGGTTCGCCGCCTTCTCCGTGTCGCTCGTTTCCGGGTTGTAGAGCGGCGCGGTCTCGCCCAGGCCCTTGGACGCGATACGCGCCCTCGCGACCCCGTGACCGGCGAGATAGGTCGCAACCGCTGCCGCGCGCCGGTCCGACAGCGCCTGGTTGACCTGCGGCGAGCCCGACAGATCCGTATGGGCGAACACGTCGACGAAGGTCTGGTTGCGGTCCTTCACCTCGCGCGAGATTTCCTTGAGCGTCGCGTCGAACTCCGGCTTCACGCTGGCGCTGCCCTCGTCGAAGGTCAGCGCCGCCGGGATCCGGATGACGATTCCGTTGCCGACCCGGAGCACGTCGAGGCCGATGCCCGCCGTCTGGACGCGCAGCTCGCGGTCCAGGTTCGCGATGTAATTGGGCGCGAGCGCCGGATTGATCGGGCGGATCTTCGCCGCCTTCATCTTCGCGGCCCGGCTTTTGTGGCCGCCGATCACGTCGCCATAAAGATAGGGCGCGTTGAGGCCGAGCGGGGTGAACGCCGCGGGCCGGACGAGCGGCGGCGGCGGCGCGGACGTCTCGCACCCGGCGAGAAGAGCGATCGAGCAGGCGAGGGCGAGCGACGAAATTTTGAGGCGGGCGTGCACGGCAAGCGGCTCCGTAGCGGCAAAGGGACCAGCCGCCAAACCGGCGCGCGCCGGCGATGGTTCCGCACGTGAATCGAACCGCTGCTTGTGAAGCCGTGCCGGGCAAGGCTACAGTCGCGTCGCGACGCCTATGAGCGACCATTTGGCCCCCATCCCCTGGCTCGACATCGTCCTGATCCTCGCGCTGATCGTGCTCAACGGCCTGCTCGCGCTGTCGGAGCTTGCGATCGTCTCCTCGCGCGATGCGCGGCTTCGGGCGATGGCCCGGAGCGGAAGCAGCGGGGCGCAATGCGCGCTCGATCTCGCCGCCGAGCCGGGACGGTTCCTGTCCACGGTGCAGAGCGGGATCACGCTGATCAGCATTATCAACGGCGCCTTTTCCGGCGCGAGCCTCGGGGAACCTGTCGCCGAACGGCTCGAGCTTGCGGGCCTCAGCCACGGCACGGCGCACACGCTTGGATATGGCGTGGTGATCGTCGCCATCACTTTCGTGTCGCTGGTGATCGGCGAGATCGTCCCCAAGCAGATAGCGCTTCGCTCGCCCGAGCCGATAGCGGCGATCATCGCCAAGCCGATGAAGTGGCTGTCGCGGATCACCGCGCCCTTCGTTTGGCTGCTCGACCGGTCGAGCGCGCTGATTTTCAGGCTGTTCGGCTTAGACCGCGAGTCCCGAAACCAGGTCACCGCCGAGGAGCTGCACCTGGTCGTCGCTGAGGCCCAGACCGCGGGCGTGCTCGAGGAGAGCGAGCGCGCGATCATCTCGGGCATCGTCCGCCTCGCCGACCGGCCGGTGCGCGAAGTGATGACCCCGCGCACCGAGATCGACTGGATCGATCTCGAATCGACGCCCGGCGAAATCCGCCAGGCCTTGCTCGAAACCCCGCACAGCCGCATTCCGGTCGCCGACGGCTCGGTCGAGAATATCGTCGGCGTGGTCCAGCTCCGCGACGTCGTTGCCGCGCTGCTCGAAGGGCGCCCGCTCGACCTCAAGCATCTCTGCAGAAAACCGCCCGTCATCCCCGACCTGATGGACGCGATGGACGCGCTGGCGGTGCTCCGAAACGCCGACGTTCCGCTTGCGCTGGTGCAGGACGAATATGGCCATCTCGACGGGATCGTCACGCCCGGCAGCCTCCTCGCCGCGCTCGCCGGCACCTTCGCCCACGACATCGAACAGGGCGAGGAGCCCCCGCTGGTCGAGCGCGAGGACGGGAGCTGGCTCGTTTCAGGCGCCGCGAGCGCCGACCTCCTGTCGGACCGTCTCGGCCTCGCGATGCCGGGCGAGCGCGATTATTCGACCGTCGCCGGCTTCGCGCTATCCGTGCTCAAGCACCTTCCCGAAGTCGGCGAGAAGTTCCGCCACGACGGCTGGTCGTTCGAAATCGTCGACATGGACGGCCGCAAGATCGACAAGCTGATCGCATCGCGGCCGAAGAAACGAGCCGCCGCGGCGCAGGTGGAAGCCGTCGGGTAGCGGATTCGTGGACTCCATGTTCAATTCATTGGCGACATTGCAACGCCAGCTCTCGTCGGTAGTCTGACCACGCGATGAGGACACCCCCCGTCAGTCGTCGAACGGCCGCCTTTCTGGTCGGGCCGCTTGCTGCGGCGCCGCTAGGCATCTTCGAAACTGTGAGAGCCTATTCGGAGAGTCCTGCCAAGGGATGGATGACGGGCGTCATCTATTTCGCCGTGGCTTTCGTCGCCTCAGCGTTCGTCGCAATCACATACATCGGACCACGGTATTCTGATCCGGACTCATAGCGCCGGTTCGGTCAACACGAGCGTCACGTCTAAAGTTTCCCGAACCTCTGCTCGAAGCCATCCAGGTCGTTCCGCGCCAGATAATCAGCCTGTTCGACGATGCGGTCGCGCTTGATCCGGCCCGCGAAGGCGCCGAGCTGACTGTCGAGACGATCGACTTCGACCGGGGTCAGCCCGGCGATCTGCTGGAAATTCACAAACCCCGCCGCGTGCAGCGCGTCGGCGAACTTGGGGCCGACGCCCTTCAGCATGCACAGATCATCCCGCGGAATGTCGCCTTCGAGCGCGCTGTGCACCGGCGCGCTGATGATGTTGCCGGCGAGGTCGCTGGTCGCGGCGGCGGCTTCGCCGGCGATTCCGCGGCCTTCGCGCGGCATTGCCTGCTGCATGTGCGGCCGCACCGGGGCGCTGTCCGTCAGGCTCACCCGCTGGCGCGGGCGGAAGATCAGGAATGCGAGGATGATCAGAAAAACGACCGCGACGACAATCGCGGGCCAATAATCGTGAACGACTTCCATCAGGTCACCAATTCCATTGTGCGTTGTAGCGACGGCGAATGTCCCGGAGATAGGCGCCGAACAGTCCGAAAAGGAAGCCCAGCAAGGCGACCGCGCCCCCCTCGACGATCAGTGGCGCTCCGCCCCCGGCTGCGGACCAGCTTGCACTCGACACACCAGGAACCTCGGAGATGTACTCGGCGAGCTGGCTGCGCTGGAAATCGTCGGCCGGGCCGGAAAGGACCGCGCGCCGGGTCAGCGGCCCGTGATGCAAATGCCCGCTGACCTGGGGGATTTCCCAATAAACGATGGTCTGGCGTATGCCGCGCTCGACCTCGGCGGTGAAGCGGTCCGCCGCGCCGGCCGGTCCGTGCCACAGGGCCGCCAGGACGAGGGTCGCGAATATGCCGATGCCCAGCGACACACGGCGCGCGCCGCGGCGGCGGAAGAAGAAGTCGCCGGCGACGATCCCGACCGCGATCCCCGCGCCGAAGGGCGGCCAGAAATAGGCCCAGAAGGCATTCATGCCTGATCCCGCGCAAGCTCGCGCCAGCCGATGTCGCGGCGGTGGAAGCCGTCGGCGAAATCGATCTGGTCGACCGCCCGGTAAGCGCGCGCCCGAGCGTTGGCGAACGTCTCGGCGACGGCGGTGACCGCGAGCACCCGGCCGCCCTTGGCGACCAACCCCTTGTCGCCGAGCGCCGTACCCGCGTGGAACACGGTCACGCCCTCGAGCTGCTCGGCCGCCTCGATCTCGCGAATCAGTCCGCCGCTCGCCGGCGTGGCCGGATAACCGCGCGCCGCGACGATCACCGTCACCGCGTGCTTACCTGACAACTGCGGCGGCTCGGTTTCACGCAGCCGCCCGGTCGCGACGGCGTCCAGCAGCTCTGCGAAGTCGCCTCCGATCAGCGGCATGATCGCCTCACACTCTGGGTCGCCGAAGCGAACGTTATACTCGATCAGCTTCGGCCCCTCGTCGGTGAGCATCAGGCCGGCGTAAAGCACGCCGCTGAACGGCGTTCCCGCCGCGGCGAGGGCGCGCGCGGTCGGGCGGACAATCTCATCCATCGCGCGCGCCTCGAGCTCGGGCGTCAGAACCGGGGCAGGGGCATAAGCGCCCATCCCGCCGGTGTTCGGCCCGGTGTCGCCTTCGCCGACCCTCTTGTGGTCCTGCGCAGAGGCGAGCGGCACCGCGGTCTCGCCATCGACCAGTGCGAACAGGCTCGCTTCCTCGCCTTCGAGGAACTCTTCGATCACCAACGGCCCGTCGCCGGCACCGTCGATCGCGGCTTCGGCTTCGGCGCGGGTCAAGGCCACCGTGACACCCTTGCCCGCGGCAAGCCCGTCCGCCTTGATGACGACGGGGATACCGAAGCGGTCGAGCGCGTCTTTGGCGTCCACCGCGCGCTCGACCCGCACGTACTCGGCAGTCGGGATGCGGTTCGCGCGGCACAGGTCCTTGGTGAATCCCTTCGATCCTTCGAGCTGGGCCGCCGCGGCATTGGGGCCGAAGACGGCGAAGCCCGCCCCGCGCAGCTCATCTGACACTCCGGCGACGAGGGGCGCTTCCGGTCCGACCACGACGAGGTCGATGCGATTGGTCTTGGCCAGCTCGATCACGGATGCCGGATCGCACGGGTCGATGGTCACGCAATCGGCCCAGCGCGCTATTCCCGGATTCCCCGGCGCGGCGATCAGCTTGTCGCAGCTCGGCGATTGCCTAAGTCTCCACGCGAGCGCATCCTCGCGTCCGCCCGAGCCAAGCAACAGAATATTCATGGACATTCCCGAAGACACACGCGCCGGCCTGTTAGCGAACGTCTCCCCCGGCGACAATTCGCCCGCGGTCAGCGTCAGCGAGCTTTCGGGCGCGCTCAAGAAGACCGTCGAGAGCGCCTTCGGCCACGTGCGCGTGCGCGGCGAGATCAGCGGGTTCAAGCGCCACGGATCGGGGCACTGCTATTTCACGCTGAAGGACGAGAATGCCTGCATCGACGCGGTTATCTGGCGCGGCAATGCGGCGGCGCTCGCCTTCCTCCCCGAGGACGGCGCCGAGGTCATCGCGACCGGCAAGCTCACCACTTACGCCGGCCGGTCGAAGTATCAGATCGTCGTCGACCGGATGGAGATCGCGGGCGAGGGCGCGCTCCTCGCCTTGCTCGAAAAGCGCCGCAAGGCGCTCGCCGCCGAAGGTCTGTTCGCGCCTGAACGGAAGCGCCGGCTGCCGTTCCTGCCGCAGGTCATCGGAGTCGTCACCTCGCCGACCGGCGCGGTCATTCGCGACATCCTTCACCGGCTCTCCGACCGTTGCCCGACGCGCGTGATCCTGTGGCCGGTCCCGGTGCAGGGCGAAGGCGCCGCCGCGAAGGTCGCTGCTGCGATCCGGGCATTCCCTGGCATCGAGCCCAGGCCCGACCTGCTGATCGTCGCGCGCGGCGGGGGGTCGATCGAGGACCTGTGGGCCTTCAACGAGGAAGAGGTGGTTCGCGCCGCGGCCGAATCGCCCATCCCCTTGATCTCGGCAGTCGGCCACGAAACCGATACCACCCTCATCGACCATGCCGCCGACCGCCGCGCGCCCACGCCGACCGCGGCCGCCGAAATTGCGGTGCCGGTCCGCGCCGAGTTGTTCGCCCAGCTGCGCGACCTTCAGCATCGCGGCCAGGAGTGCCTGTCGCGGCGCATCGAGCGCACCCGTGAGCGGTTCGAGCTTACCGTCTGCCGCTGGCCCGAGCCGCAGGCGATCTTCGCGCCGATGATCCAGCGCTTGGATGAGATCGGCGAACGGCTCCCGCGTTCGCTCGGTTCACGCGCAGGAAATGCCCGCGCCGACCTGAACCTCGTCGCGGGACGGCTTCGGAGCGAGCTCATCGACCAGCGAATTGCCCGGCTCTCCGAGAAACTGAGCGCCGCCTGGAAGATGGCCGAGCTCGCCCATCCGGAACGGCCGCTGTCGAAAGGTTATGTCCGGGTGACCAGCCGCGACGGCGCAACCCTGACCCGCGCCGCCGATGCCCGAGCCGCGCACCTCCTCACGCTCCGCTTCGGCGACGGCAGCATCGACGCCGCGGTTGACGATGGCGCGGCAAGACCGGTTGAGCGCAAGCCGAAGCGATCCTACATCGCGCCCCAGCGGGGCCTGTTCGACGCCCCGGAGGAGTAAGCCTCGATGCTGATGTCAGGAAGCGGCCGCGCCGCGCGTCTCCATTATCTGCCGGGGACGTTTCGAATGCTGAGCGACGGCGATCATGTCATCTGCGCCGTCACCGGCGCACGCATCCCGCTGCACGAGCTTCGCTACTGGAGCGTCGAACGGCAGGAGCCTTATGTCGACGCAGCGGCCAGCCTCAAGGCCGAGCGATCGGCGGCGCGGCGCTGAACTAGCTGCCCGCCAGCGTAGCGAAGGGCATGAGGTCGACGTGCAAATGCGCGGCGACGGCTTCGACCCATTTCACCACCATTTCGAGTTCCTCGTGATGCGCGGACTCGGCCGCGTCATGGTCCGCCGCCCGCTCGTCCCGGCCGTAGTTGCGGTCGGAGAACTTGCTGTGGCGGGCGAAGATCGGGCCGTCGGCGATCTCCGCAACCGCTGAAGCGTCGAGCCTCAGCTCGAAGAATCGGCTTGCCTCGAGCAGCGTCGCGGCCGGTTTGGCCAGGAAGTCGCTGCTGTCGACGAGCGTCACTCGCTCGCCCATGCGCCGGGCGACTTCGCTGAAGTGGTGGACCTGCATCAGCCATCCCAGGGCAAGCGCCTGCAGATCGGTCAGGATGAACGTCTCCTCGTCGCTGAACCCGAAGTCGAGCGAGGTCCAGCTCGCCGTGCTCCGGAACAGCCTTCGTCCCCAGATGCGGCCCCACATGCCACGCTTCAGGAGCGACCGGAGAAGCGTTCGGACATCCGAATAGAGCAGCACGGCGCGGCTCTCCGGACTCGCATCGAGCACGGGCAGGATGAGTCGGTTGGCGAAGTTGGTGGGCTTTACGATGATCGTCTCACCTACCTCGAACGGCCGCGCGAGGAGGCGAATCACCAGCGCCAGCCGCTCGCGGTTGGAAGCGTCGTCGCTGCGAATGAAGCGATTGGCGAGGTTGATCAGCACGTCCGGCTCCTTGAGCCCGAAGGTGCGGCCGGGGATATCGAGCGCTTTCAGCATAAGAGTCGAGCAGCAGAAAGCGGTGTGGAAGATGAAATGGATCGGCGCCTGGGCGCCGCCGCCTACCGCTGCTGCGATCTCGCTGGCGGGGTGGGCGACCTTGGGAAATCGGTTTTCGAAATGCTCGTCGCTAAGGAACATCAGCTCCTGGTGCCGCTCGCGCGGAACGAAGACCGAGGTGAGCATCGAGCCGCTTTGGTCATAGGTATGCGGGAGCCATTGGGGATCGAGCGCGACGTCGCGCGCCGTCCCTTTATCCAACGCGCTTGACCTTGATCCCGTTCTTGCCCGGGCTCGACAGCCAGAAGCTACCGAGCACGCCGCGCTTGACCGTCACCTTTTGGCCGGATCGGGCCTCGAACCCGGGCCAATCATCGGTCTGGGTCCACACCGACCCGTCGTCGAGCGTAATCACCCACCCGCCGTCGGAATTGTGGCCCGTGCTTTTTATCGTACCCTCGATCTGGCTGATCTGGTCATTGTTGCCGAACAATCCGCCGAAGTTGGGGATGGAGAAGCCGAACAGCGATCGGCCCGCCGCCCGCGCCCGCTCTTTGTCGACCATGTAAAGATCCTGGTTGGCGATCGCCTGCTGCATCGCCGCCACCTCGCGGTCGTAACAAGCGAGTCGCTGGTCGGCGGCGGCAATCGTCCGGCAGCTCATCAGCCGCTGAACCTGCGCCGGAGTGCCGGTCTGAACCCGCCGCGCAGCCGGGGCGGCGCCGGCGGCGAAGAGCGCGAAGCCCGCAAGCAGAAGCATCCAGTTTCGCATTGGAAATTCGTCCCTCCCTGGCCGTCATCACACTAGGTGGCGGGCCTGATTCGGCGCAAGGTACCGCTGTTGCAAAATTGATACAGCACATTGACAACTTGCCCGTAACGAAGCGGCAAGCGTTGCAAGCCTCTCCACGCTTCACCTATCAAATGGCTCAGTTCGGCAATCCTGATTTGCCGTTCCACGGCAGCCGTGGCCCCGCGCTCGGCTAGTGAAGGGGAAGAATAAATGAAGCTCGATTTCCGTCAGCGCTTGCTCTCGACCACCCTTCTGGTCGGCGCGAGCATGATCGCATCGCCCGCCTTCGCGCAGGCCGCGCCGCCACCGGCGCCCGTCAATCCGCCTGACAACAGCGCAGTTCCGACCACTCCGGTGACCACCGCGCCGCAGGTTGCCGCGGGTGTGCCGAGCACCAACGCCAACGGCGTGGCGACTACGAACACGCAGGAAATCGTGGTTACCGGTTCGCGCATTCCGCAGCCGAACCTGGAAACCGCGAGCCCGGTGACCACGGTCACCAGCCAGGAAGTCAAGCTTTCGGGTACGACCCGCACCGAGGACCTCGTGAACTCGCTGCCGCAGGTGTTCGCGGCGCAGGGTTCTAACGTTTCGAACGGCGCGAGCGGCACGGCCGAAGTCGACCTTCGCGGACTCGGCGCGAAGCGCAACCTCGTCCTGGTCAACGGCAAGCGCCTCCAGCCGGGCGACACCAGCAACCCGGTCGCCGACATCAACTTCATCCCGAACCAGCTGATCAAGCGCGTCGACGTGCTGACCGGCGGCGCCTCGTCGGTGTACGGCGCGGACGCGGTCGCGGGCGTCATCAACTTCATCATGGACACGACCTTCACCGGCTTCCGCATCGACGGCCAGGCCAGCGTGTTCCAGCACAATAACAGCACCGACAAGAACGTGCTGGCGGCCAACGCCGCGCGCGGATTCCTTCCGCCGCACGGCAACGTCGTCAACGGCGGCGCGCAGGATGCGTCGGCGATGTTCGGCGCGGCCTTCGACGATGGCCGCGGCCATGTCGTTGCCTACGCCACGTACCGCAGCCAGGATCCGATCCTCGAATCGACCCGCGATTATTCGTTCTGCACGCTCGCTGCGCTTCCGCAGCATGACTCGCTGAACAAGAATGGCACCATCAACCACACCAGCATCGACAGCCTCGGCCGAAGCTTCAATTGCGGCGGTTCGGGAACGTCCGCCAACGGCACGTTCCTGACCAACGTCGGCACCTTCCAGGTCCAGGGTAACAAGTTCGTCCCCGGCTCGACGCCGTTCAACTTCGCGCCGTTCAACTATTTCCAGCGGCCCGACGAACGGTACAATTTCGGCACGTTCGCTGACTACGAGATCGCTCCGGGCGCGCATCCGTACCTCGAAGCGATGTTCATGGACGACCACACCGACGCGCAGATCGCGCCGTCGGGTGACTTCGGCAACACGACCACCCTCAATTGCGACAACCCGCTGCTGTCGGCCCAGGAACGCGCGACGATTTGTCAGGCGGCGGTGTTCAATCCCGCCGACACGAACCCGACGTTCAAGAACGGCAAGCCGGTGTTCAAGAGCAATTTCGGCAACCTCGTCGGCCAAAACCCGATCTTCATCACGGACGCGAACGGCAACGTGATCGGCCTCTCGGGCTTCACCGCTCCGACCTTGTTCCCGAACGGATCCGGCGGCACGTTCAATGAGGCGCACGTCTATCCGCTTCGTCGTAACGTCGAGGGCGGCGGACGCGACGACGATGTCCGCCACACCGACTTCCGCATTGTCGCCGGCATGCGCGGCGACCCGATCCCGGGCATTTCCTACGACATGTACTGGCAGACGGGTCACACGCTTCGCAGCGAAACCTACTTCAACGACTTTTCGGTCAATCGTCTGAATCTGGCGCTTGACGCGGTCGCGGTCGACGCGAACGGAAACGTCGTTGCGCCGGGTACGCCGGGTTCGACCGTGGTTTGCCGCGGAACCATCACCGGCAACCCGATCGCGACCGGTTGCGTGCCGTTTAACATCTTCCAGGCTGGCGGCGTTACGCCAGATCAGCTGACGTTCCTCGAAACGCCGGGCTTCCAACGCGGCACGATCAACGAGAATATCGCTCACGCCGACATCACCATCACCGGTGATCAGTTCGGTCTCCGGAGCCCGTGGTCCGACACCGGCATCGGCGCGAACATCGGTGTCGAATACCGCAAGGAATCGCTGGACTTCAAAGTCGACCAGGAATTCGCCACCGGCGACCTCGCCGGCCAGGGCGGCCCGACCCCGGCGGTCTCCGGCCAGTTCGACGTTCGCGAAGCGTTCGCCGAGGTCCAGATCCCGCTCATCGAGCACAATATCGTCGACGAGCTCAGCTTCGACGGCGCCTATCGTAAGTCGACCTATCACGTCGGTGGGAACGACTTCGGCACCAATACCTACAAGCTCGAAGCACGGTTCGCGCCGATCCGGGACATCCGCTTCCGCGCCAGCTACAACCGCGCCGTTCGCGCTCCGAACATCGTCGAATTGTTCTCGCCGCAGGCGATCGGCCTGTCGGGCACGGTCGACCCCTGCGCCAATCAGCCGGCAACGGGTGCACCGACCGCGACGCTGGCGCAGTGCCAGTTGAGCGGTGTCACGTCGCAGCAGTTCGGCAACATTTTCCAGAACCCGGCCAACCAGCTTCAGGCCCTGTTCGGCGGCAACGCCAACCTGAAGCCGGAGACCGCGGACACCTGGACGGCGGGCGTCATCCTTCAGCCGCGGTTCGTTCCAAACCTCGCGGTCACGGTCGACTATTTCAACATCCACGTGAAGAACATCATCGGCAGCCTTGGCTTCGACCAGGTGTTGAACGGATGCATGGGCTTTGACGGGGCGCCGCAGAACAGCTTCCTCTGCCAGTTCGTCCATCGCGCTCCGAACAGCGGTTCGTTGTTCCTCGGCCCGAACGCGTTCGTCATCCTGACCAACATCAACCAGCCGGGCCTGGGCCTGCGCACGAGGGGTATCGACTTCAACGCATCCTACTCGCGCCACCTCGGCTCCCTTGGGACGTTCAACGCCAGCTTCACGGGAACGCGTCTCCTGACGCTCCAGAATCCGCTCTCGAGCATCTCGTGCGCGGGCTTCTTCGGCGGAGATTGCGACGGCCTTCCCGATGGCGGCGTTCCCAACCCGAAGTGGAGGCACGTTATGCGCGTTGGCCTGACGATGCCGAACGGCCTCGGTGCGTCGATCCGCTGGCGGCACTTCTCCTCTGTCGACGCGGCGCAGTTCGCCGGTCCGGCGGAAGAGCATTTCGACCAGCAGAACTACTTCGACCTGACGCTCACCGCGCGGATGGCCCAGCGCCTCAACCTGCGCCTCGGCGTCAACAACATCTTCGACCGCGAACCTCCGCTCGGTGGTGGCAACATCCCGGCGGGCTTCGGCAACGGCAACACCTTCCCGCAGGTGTACGATGCTCTTGGTCGGTTCTTCTTCGCGGGCGCGACGGTCGACTTCTAAGCCGACGCGAATTGCTGGAATACCGGGGCGGGCTTCTTCGGAGGCCCGCCCTTTCTTTTGTTGAGCTTGCCGGAAAAGGCTGAGACAATCCGACGATGGCCTCGATCGCCGACGGTCAGCGCAAGCTCGAGGAAGAAGCCGACGCGGCGGCGGCGGCAGGCGACTATGCGCGCGCGCTCAATTTGCTCGAGCAGGCTGCCGAGGAGCAGGCCCACTCACCCGAGCTGTGGATGAAGCTCACCGCGATGCGGCGGACGACCGGCGACATGAAGGGCGCGCTAAAGGCGGTGGAGCGCGCGCTCGCGCTCGGCCCGCTCGACTTCTCGGCGCTCCTATCCCGCGCGATGCTCCTCGAGCGGCTTGGCGAACCGAGCGCCGGCGAGGCATTCGGCCATGCCATCGCCCAGGCACCGCCGGACGAGCGGGTCCCCGCGGCAATGGCCAAGGCGGTCGATCATGCGCGGCGGATGGCGGCCGAGCACCAGAAGAGTGTCGAAGCGCGCCTCGGCGCCGCCATTCCGGAGGGGCTGGGCCCACGCGAGCGCGGCCGCGTCGAGCGATTCGTATCCAATGCGTCGCGCCGTACCCGGCATTTCCACCAGGAGCCGACCGACTTCCATTATCCGGGCCTTCCCGAGATCGAGTTCCACGACCGCGCGCTGTTCCCCGAGCTCGATTCGATCGAGGCGCAGACCGCTGTCATCCGGGCGGAATTCGAAGCGCTGATCGCGGCCGAGGCGGCCGAGATGGTGCCCTACATCCAATATCCCGAGCACGTCCCGCTGGCGCAGTGGCGGGAACTCAACAAGAATCGTGACTGGACGGCGATCCACCTGCTTCAAAACGGAGAACCCGTCCCTGCGAACGCCGGCCATTGCCCGGCGACGATGGCAGCGCTCTCGAAGCTGCCGCAGCCGCACATTCGCGGTGCGTCACCCAATGCGATGTTCTCGCTGCTTGCGCCACGCACCCGAATCCCGCCGCACACCGGAGTCGCCAATACCCGGCTCGTCTGCCACCTGCCCATGATCGTACCGCCGGGTTGCGGCTTCAGGGTCGGCGCGACCACCCGCGACTGGGATGTCGGGAAAGCCTTCGTCTTCGACGACACCATCGAGCATGAGGCGTGGAACGACAGCGGCGAGCTGCGCGTCGTGATGATCTTCGACTTGTGGCCGCCCGCACTCGGCGCCGCCGAGCGCGAGGCGGTCGCGGCCGTGATCGGGGCAGCCGGGGTAAGCTTCAAGGGAGCCTGAGCCGCGGTCCGTTCAGTCGGCGTAGCCGAGCTTCTTCGCCCAGGGGAGGAGCACCGGGAGCACCGGCTCCAACTGCTTCCGGTACCGCTTCCACCGGCCGACCGACCGGGTCGACAGCGGCTCCGTCACCTGGTCGTAGCTCGGCGTGATGATCGCGCCGCGTTTCTTCGCCGTTTTGGTGTGCGCGAGCATCTGCTCGTCCCACGGAAGCCCGAGGAATTCGACCAGCGGACGAAGCTCTGCCTCTGGATCCTCGACCAGCCGTTCGTAGCGGACGGTGTGGACATTCAGCGGCAGGGCTTCGCGCATCGCGGTCCAGCCGGAGAAGACCGCATCGTAAAGGTCGGCCGCATCTTCGATGGTGAGGAAGCTCGCCATGGCGTCGTTCATCACGAAGCTCTGCATGAAGGCGCTAAGCACCGCGTCGCACGGGTGCCTCTGGGCAAAGATGATCGGCGCTCCGGGGAACAGCGATTGGATGAACGGGCCGCCGAGCAGGTTCAGCGGCAGCTTGTCCACAACGAGCCCAGAAAAAGCGGGATCGACGTGAAGCTCCAGCTCGGCGAAATAGGCGCTACGAGCACGCTCCAGCGACTCCAGCGACGCATTCGGCAGGTCGGCGACTTTTCCGATCTCCTTTTCGGCGGCGCCGAGCAGGTGGACTTCCTCGAGCACCGCCGTGTCGCGATGACCCATCAGGAACGTGTCGAGAAGCGTCGTTCCCGAGCGCGGAAAGCCGACCAGGAACGCGGGCGCTTTCCGATCCCCCGCTGGAAGCTGGGGTAGGGTTGCGGCGCGCGTGAGCGTCCGTGCGAGCTGGCGCAGCCGTGCACGATAATCTGCGCCCCGCTCGCGCCACATCTCGAAAGCCGGGACGAGCCGGTTCATCGCCTCGGAAGCGGCGAAAGCTTCGTCGGTTTTGCCCAGCCGCTCGGCGATCTTGGCCCGTACGCGCTGCCAGCCCAGCGGGTCTTCGTCGGGTCCGAGCGCGTGAAGCATCGAATAGGCTTCCTTGGCGCGTCCTTCCCGGAGCGTGCGAACGACATAAAGCTGCGCTAGCCGCTCTTTCGCGATCCCTGCCGCCGAGGCCTGCTCGAGGAGCTCAGAAAGCGCCTCGAGTTGGTTGGCGCGCTCGAGGAACAGCCCGAGCTCGCGAAAGGCATCGACGCTGCCGGGGTCCAGCTCCAGGGCTTCGCGGTAGGCCTTCTCCACCTCGTCGAGCCGAAGCACGGCTAGGAGGCAGCGTCCGCGCGCCAGGGCGCTCTCGCTGCTGGCGCCGGAAAGCCCCTCGAATGCATCCAGCGCGGCGAGCGCCTCCTCGTGCCGGTCCGCCGCTGCCAAGGCCGCGCCGAGGCTCCAGTGCAGGGAAGCCTCGTTCGGGTGCAGGCGCACCGCCTTGGTCAACGCCTCGATCGCTTCGCCCCACAGCAGCCGTGCGGTGAGTGCGCTTCCAAGGTTCGCCCACGCCCTCCAGTCATTGGGCGCCGCGGCCGTCACCCGCGACCATGCGCGCACGCGAGCCTCGAGATCCTGGGCCGCGTCGGCCGCTTCGCCACGCACCTTCCACAACTCGAGCGCCGAGGCCGAGCGAATCGCCGGCGGCTCCGGGAGATCGAGGACCTCGCGCGCGCGTCCGGAGTCCACCAGCGCCCGCATCAGCATGATCCTGAAGCCGGGATTCTCGGGTTCACCCTCGGCGGCAATGCGCAAATGCTCGACGCCCGACTGCGGGTCGCCGAGGCGGCAATGGACGAGCCCAAGAAGATGATGCGCCTGCGGCGAGGGCGCCGCCGCGATCTCGGACTCGGCAAGCGCCCGCGCCAGGTCGAGATCGCCGGATTGCAGCGCTTCGACCGCCTGCCTGAACTGCGCATTCATGAGCGCTCTATCGGCGGCGGTCGCAGGGACAGTCAACCGATGGCCTTCGGCCCGAATCCAGCGCTCCCGGATGGCTTCTCTTTTGGTGGATGACAGCTATTTTGGCCCGGTGACGCAACAGCCAGGCGCTGACCGCCGCTCCTCGATCGCCGATGCGGTGGGACTCCTTCGCGGAAGCACCGGCGATGTTATGCGCGGAATCTCGCTGATCGAGGCTGCGGCCGATCGCCGCGATCCGGAGGCGCTCGAGCGCAAGGCCGTATTCGAAGCCATGGGCTGCGCGCGTCCGCAGAACTGGGACCGGGCGCTGGACTGTCTTCAGGAAGCCGCTGAAGCGGGCTCCGAATCCGCACGGCGCCAGCTGCTGATCCTGGCCCGTGTGCCGCCTGGCGCCACGGACTCGAGTGAAGTTCGCTCCAAAATCACGATCGAAAGGCTGGTCGAGGTTCCCCCAAGGCAGTCCTTGTCCGATTCTCCCAGGCTTCGCGTCATCGAGAAATTCGCGAGCGGGGACGAATGCGAATGGCTCATCGACCGAGCCCGCGATCGTCTCCACCGCGCGACGGTCGTCGACGATGCGGGGCTGATGACGGTCGAAGCCGCGCGCACCAACAGCGGGTTCGAATTCCTGCTCGCCGACATGGACCTGGTGATCGAGGCGCTTCGGCTTCGGATCAGTGCCGCCACCCGGCTTCCTCTGCCGCTGTTCGAGCCGGTCCAGGTGCTCCACTACGCTCCCGGCGAGCAGTTCAGGCCGCACCACGATTTCTTCGACCCCGACCTGCCTGGCCATGCCGAACAGATCCGCGAGCATGGGCAGCGGATCGCGACCTTCCTCGTCTATTTGAACGACGATTACGTCGGCGGCGAAACAAGCTTTCCACACGCCGAGATCAGCTATCGCGGAAAGGCCGGCGACGCGCTGTTCGTCGCCAACGTCGATAGGAAAGGCCAGCCCGACCAGTCGACGCTCCACTCGGGAACTCCGCCCTCGAGCGGCGAGAAATGGATCCTGTCCCAGTGGATTCGGGAAAAGGCGCCAACCGCGCCGACTGTCGGGACGGTCCCGGCCGCGCAGGCGAAATCCTGATGGCGAGCGTCATCTCCGCGTCCGGACCGCTCCGCTTCGAGGATGCGTTCGCCGCCTACGAGGCCGGCGAGCGGGAGAGCCTGCTCCCGGCGCTGGAAAAAGCGGTGCAGGCACGAACCGGCGATCCGCGGCTGTGGCACCTCCACGGCCTCGTCCTGCGTGAGTTCGATCGTCGCGAAGAGGCGCTTCAGTCCTTGCAAACGGCGGCGCAGATGGCGCCCGGCTCGGCGAGGATCGCCCATGCGCTCGCTCGGACGCTTCTCGAGGCGGGCCTGCCGAGCGTCGAGGCTTTTGGCCGGGCGCTCCAGCTGGCGCCCGGCGACCACGAAGTCGTCACCGGCCTGACCGCCGCGTTCATTGCCGAAGGCGAACCGGAAACGGCGATCGCCGGCCTGACCAGGATCCTCAAGCGCTCGCCCCACTGGGTGCAGGGCCACGCGCTGCTGAGCAGGCTGCGCTGGGCGCAGGGAGACCGCGATCGATTCGCGAGCAGCTTCGACGAAGCGCTCGCGGTCCAGCCGCAAAATATCGACCTGAGGCGAGAGCATCTGGTCTCGCTGATGCATGCCGACCGCTACGAGGACGCGCTTCTAGCGATCGAGGCGGGACGGGCGGCAATGGGCGAGCAGCTGATCTTCGCCGCCAACGAGGCCATCGCCCATGCCGAAATGGGCGACATCGAAACCGCGGAGCCCCTCTTCGCGCCTTTCGCCGACCTGGCGGACCCGACCGTACAGGTGCGGCGCGTGCGGATGTACCTGCGCTCGGACCGGCCCTCGGCCGCTGCCGAAATCCTCGAGCCGTGGCTGCAGACGCCCGACGCCTTCATGTTCTGGCCCTATGCGTCGCTCGCATGGCGTCAGGCGGACGAGCCGCGGTGGCACTGGCTCGAAGGCGACGATTCGTTCGTCGGAGTCTATGACATAGCCGATCGCCTGCCGCCGCTGGACATGCTCGCCACGACGTTGCGCAAGCTGCACACGCTGAGCGGCCAGCCGCTCGAACAGTCGCTGCGCGGCGGCACTCAGACCGACGGAAACCTCTTCACCCACATCGATCCCGTCATTGCGCAGCTTCGCGAGGCCATCCGCTCGACGGTTGCCGAGCATGTCGCGAACTTGCCGCCGCCCGATCCCGCACATCCGCTGCTCGGGCCGAAGCGCGCTCCGATCCGCTTTGCGGGTTCGTGGTCGGTCCGGCTGCACAGCGAGGGCTATCACGCCAACCACGTCCATCCGGTCGGCTGGATCAGCTCGGCGCTCTACATCGTCCTGCCGCCCGACATCGGCAAGAGAGAGGCGGGAATCCTCACCCTGGGCGAAGCGGCGCGGCCAAACTTCCCCATCGATCTGCCGCCGTGGCGGATCGTCGATCCGAAGCCCGGCCGGCTGGTCCTTTTCCCGTCCTACACCTGGCATGGGACCCGGCCGTTCGGCGAAGGCGAGCGGATGACCGTCGCGTTCGACGTGGCGCGGATCACAGGGACCTGATCGGGTCCCCGCCAGAGGGCTCGCCTTTGCTCGTCGATGCGGGTAAAATGCCTCGACCGAAGGTGAGGTATTCTATGTCAAAGCTTGCTTACGCCGCTGCCGCTTTGCTGGCCGTTTCGGGACCGGCTTTCGCGCAGATCGTGTTCGACGACAGCCCGCCGGCCAAAGCGGCCAAGGGAACGAAACCGAAGTCGGACGTCGACAAGGTCGTGTGCCGCTCGGTCGAAACGATCGGGAGCCGTCTTCAGAATCATCAGATGTGCATGACGACCGATCAATGGCGGACCTACGAGCAGGCATACAAGGACCAGGTCGCCGAACTTCAGGCCAGGACTCAGGCGCCGAGCTCGAACTGAGCCGCTGGTTCAATGGAGCAACGCTCCAAGCCGGCTCTCGTAATTGCGCCAGCGCCCGCTCGATCGGGCGTGCAGCGGCTGGCGCACCTGCCACACGCTCGCAGTCCTGACCGGCCGGTCCCGCTGCGTGAAATCTAGCAGATCATCCTGCCAGCCGAGCCCGAGGAACCCCGTAAGCCTCTTCAATAGCGGTTCCGCCGACTCCACCAGCTCGTCATAGTCGACGTCGAAAATGTCGTTTGGATAGAGCGACTTCCAATGATCCATCAGCCGCTCGTACTGGCCGTACCAATGCGCCGCGTCGTCGAGATCGAGCGCATAGGCCATTCCCGGGTCGAGATGGAGAAAGTAGAGCGACAGCAAATTATCGAGCCGGTTGCGTCGGGTGTGAACGATCTTCGCGTTGGGAAAGAGCGTCTTGATTAGCCCGACGTGCAGGAAATTGTCTGGCCGCTTGTCGGTAACCAGCGCGCCCTCGCGCGCAATCGGGGCTAGTCCTTTCAGGTAGAAATCGCGCCAGGCGGCGAGCGTCGCTTCGTCCGCCGTCGCGAGCGATTCCGGATAGCCCGGGATCTGCCCGGCCAGCGCTGGAATCAGTTCGAGTTCTCCAGCGGCCTGGATCGTGGGATGACCCGCGAGGATCTGTTCGACCAGAGTCGAGCCCGAGCGGTACATGCCGAGAATGAACACGGGTGCCTGCTCGACCGCCGGCCGCTCGCCGGCCGCGGGGCCCGCAATCAGCCGGTCGATGAACCGCTCGGCGGCGGCGCGGTCGTACCGCGCTCCGCTCGCGGCTCGGCTCGCTCGATTGGCGGCGCTGGCCGCATCGAATGCTTCGTCGAATCGCCCGGCGGCGTCGAGCAAGCCGGCAAGAGCAAAGCCGAGGCCGGCCTCGTCGGCGGCGGAAATTCCGGGCTTTCCGATCGCCTCCCGGAGGCGCGCGGCCAGGCCTTCGTCGAGTTCCGGAGCATGGGATACGCCGGCAAGCCGACTGAGCGCGAGGGCGTCGTTTGGCGCTGCGTCAAGCGCTCGCCGATAAGCCGCCTCGGCCGCGGTGCGGTTGCCTCTGTCCTCGTGAAGATTGCCGAGATTGAGTAATGCCGGGACGAAATCCGGCTTGAGTTTCAGCGCGGCCTCCAGCTCGGTTTCGGCATCGCCCGGGCGGGCGAGGTGATCGGACAGGATTACGGCTCGGTTGAGATGGACCTCCTCGGGCGCGCGAACGCCGCGATTCAGCGCTTCGCCATAGGACGCGACCGCTTGCTCGTAGCGCCGCGCCTGGCGCTGCAGCCATGCCAGATTGTACCAGCTGTCGGGCCGGTCGGGCTCGGCGCTCAGCAGCTGCTCATAGGCCGCGATCGCTTCGTCGGTCCGGCCCGCGCGGCGAAGCGAAGCGGCGCGCTGAATCAGCATCTCGATCCGCGGGTCCATTCCTGCTGCGTAGCCGTCCGCGCGAAAGCCTGTCGAGCCTGCACTGCGCTCGTCAGATTTCGAGCGCTGCGGCTTCCAGCGCGGCGTCCGGAGCCTCGGCGCGCTGGGCTAACCATTCCTGAGCCCTTTCCAGCTCGGCCGCCATCGCCTGCTCCAGCTCGTGCCGCCGACCTACGCGTTGCGTATTGTCGAACGGAAGCGCCGGGTCTTTCGCATGGGTCGAGAAGAGCGGGCCGGCGACCGTCGCCTTTATCGCTGCGAGCGCGATCGGGACGCCGAGGTGGTTCGCCGCAGCATTCACCACTGCCTCGGGCTCGGCGAAGAACAGCTCGGCGTTCAGCGCACGCGCATTGGGCAGCGCCCGGAGCGCCGCGGTGAAGGCGTCGACCTGTGCAAGCCACAAGGCGGCGCCGCGCTCGGCGTCGGTCAGTGCCGACAGATCACCGAGATGATTCGACAGAAAGCTCGTCACGTTCCCCAGCCAGTCGCGGTGACTCTTGTTGCGGAGGATCGCGAGCAGATAGTCGCGCAAGGGCAGATAGAGGAGGATCGCGGGCGCATTGGGCCCTATTCCCGCCAACTTGGGCAGCAGGAAGTTCACGGGCACGTTCGCCTTGACCAGGGTCGGCGCGTCGGCGCGGTAGCGTTTGCCGACCATGGCGGCGACGATCGCCAATCGCTGTTGGTCGGGTTGGAGCGCCAATTGCCGCAGCGCCAGCGGCTCGCGAAGGACCAGGCTTGCATCCCGATCGTCCAGCGCTCGGGCGAGCAGGGTCGAGCCGACATGCGCCATGTGGAAGATCCACGAGGTCGGCAGCGGCGCTCGAACGGCTTGCGCCAGCACCTCGACCGCCAGCCCCATGGGCTGACCGGCGGCAGCGGAGATCCGCGCGTCGAGGAAGATCGAACGATGATATGCCGAGCGATCCATCGGCACGAAGATTGCCCGTTCGGCGTCGAACGAATGCAGATAATGGTCTGGCGAGCTGTAGAGGTCGTCGAGCGTCAACGGCATGGACTGGGGATATAGCGGGGGGCGGACGACGCGGCTATTCGAGGCCGCCATGCCGCAGATCGAGGTGCCAGCGCCGGGACAGCCGCACGCGATCGTCACGCGCGACGGCGAAGCAGGCGTGCTGGACCTCGACCGCTCGACCTTGATCGATCACTACAAAACGCACGGTGCGCTGCTGCTTCGCGGCTTCGACGTCGACGTGGCGGAATTTCGCGCCTTCGCCCAGCAATTCTGCTCGACGTCTGTCGTCAACGAAAGCCCCGGCCGGCAATCGATCGACCCCGAAGCCCATATATATACGGTCGACGCCGGGACGCGCGCCTTTCCGCTCCACCCGGAATTGTCGCGCGAGCCGTGGAAGCCGGACGTCGCATTCTTCGGGTGTCTGTCTGCGCCGACCCACGGCGGCAAGACAACGATCTGCGACGGCGTTGCACTGGCGCAGGTGCTGCCGGCCGAGTTGCATGAGAGGCTCGCGCGCCGTCGGTTGTTGTACATCCAGTCGACCTGGCCTTCGCTGCTGAACTACTGGCTCGGCACCGCCACGCCGAGCGAAGCACAACTTGCTAATCCGCCGCCTGGTTGCCCGTACGAATTCCGCCGCTTCCCCCAGGGCATCGCGCGCATCTTCTCGCGGCCGGCGCTGCACAAGCCGATGTTCGTCGATGCGCCGGCGTTCGGCAATTTCCTGCTGTTCGCGCGCGCGCTGGGCCACCCCGAGAGCGTCGTTCTCGACGACGGCCTGCCGATGCCCGAGCATTGGATGCAGGTCATCGCCGCGACCGCCGAGCGGTTGACGGTACCGATCGATTGGCGCTCGGGCGACCTGCTGATGCTCGACAACACGCGCTTCATGCACGGACGGACCGAAATTACCGAGCCCGCCGAGCGGCTGATCCTCACCTATTTCGGCTATCTGAGCTTCGCGATCCCCGATCCGGAGGAACCGCCGAACGCGATCTGGCGGCGCGAGAATTTCGAGCCCCCGCGGCGGGATTCGACGGCGTAGACGGCTCGCTTACTCCGCGGCCTGGCGCGTCGCTTCGCCGGCCGGCGTCAGCACCAACTGCCCGTCGCCTTCGTCGACGCGGACTACCGACCCGTCGGCGATTTCGCCCGAAAGGATTTTGTCGGCGAGCGGGTCCTGCAGATATTTCTGCACCGCCCGCTTTAGAGGCCGGGCGCCGTACACCGGATCGTAGCCGACGCGGCCGAGCCACGCGCGCGCCGCATCCGTGAGCTCGAGCCGGACCTTGCGGTCCTCGAGCAGCTTCTGAAGCCGCGCGACCTGGATATCGACGATCGGCCCCATGTGCCCTGCGCCGAGCCGGTGGAACAGGATGATCTCGTCGAGGCGGTTGAGGAACTCCGGCCGGAAATGCGACCGCACCACCTCCATCACCTGCGGCTCGACCTTCTCCACCGCTTCGTCCTCGCCAAGCGCGGCGAGATACTGGCTGCCGAGGTTGGAGGTCAGGATGATGATCGTGTTGGTGAAATCCACTGTCCGCCCCTGGCCGTCGGTCAGCCGCCCGTCGTCAAGTACCTGGAGGAGGACGTTGAATACGTCGCCGTGCGCGTTCTCGACCTCGTCGAACAGCACGACCTGGTACGGACGGCGGCGGACGGCTTCGGTGAGGACGCCACCTTCCTCATAGCCCACGTAGCCGGGGGGCGCGCCGATCAGCCGCGCGACTGCGTGCTTCTCCATGAACTCGCTCATGTCGATGCGGACCATCGCCGATGAGTCGTCGAACAGGAATTCCGCAAGCGCCTTGGTCAGCTCAGTCTTGCCGACGCCGGTCGGCCCGAGGAACAGGAACGAACCCAAAGGCCGGTTCGGGTCCTGCAGCCCCGCGCGGGCGCGGCGGACCGCGGCCGAGACCGCCTTCACCGCGTCTTCCTGGCCGATCACCCGCGCGCCGATCGCCGCTTCCATCTGGAGCAATTTCTCGCGCTCGCCCTCCATCATCCGCTCGACCGGAACGCCGGTCCACCGGCTGACCACGGCGGCGATGTCCTGGTCGGTGACTTCCTCGCGCAGCATCGCGCCCTTGGCAGCCGCCTGCGCCTCGGCAAGCTGCTTCTCGAGCTCGGGGATGCGCCCGTATTGAAGCTCGCCCGCCTTGGCGAGATCGCCCGCGCGCTGCGCCTGCTCGAGTTCGAGGCGCGCGGAGTCGAGCTGTTCCTTGAGCTTTGCCTCCGCGGAAATCTTCTCTTTCTCGGCCTGCCAGCGCTGCGTCAGCTCGGCCGACTGCTGCTCGAGATTGGCAAGCTCCTCCTCGAGCTTCGCGAGCCGGTCGTTCGACGCCTTGTCCTGCTCCTTCTTCAGCGCCTCGCGCTCGATCTTGAGCTGGATGATCCGCCGGTCGAGATTCTCGATCTCCTCGGGCTTGGATTCGACCTCCATCCGGATCCGGCTCGCCGCCTCGTCCATCAGGTCGATCGCCTTGTCCGGCAGGAAGCGGTCGGTGATGTAGCGGTTGCCGAGCGTCGCCGCGGCGACGATCGCGGCGTCGGTGATCCTGACGCCATGGTGAAGCTCGTATTTCTCCTTGAGCCCGCGAAGGATCGAGATGGTGTCGGGTACCGTCGGCTCGCCCACGAAGACCGGCTGGAAGCGCCGCTCGAGCGCCGCGTCCTTCTCGATATATTTGCGATATTCGTCGAGCGTGGTCGCGCCGATGCAGTGAAGCTCGCCGCGGGCGAGCGCCGGCTTCAGCAAATTGCCGGCGTCCATCGCGCCCTCGGCCTTCCCCGCGCCGACGAGCGTGTGCATCTCGTCGATGAACAGGATGATGTCGCCCTCGGCCTGGCGCACTTCCTCGAGCACGCCTTTCAGCCGTTCCTCGAACTCGCCGCGATACTTCGCGCCGGCGATCATCGCGCCGAGGTCGAGCGCGAGCAGCTTCCTGTCCTTGATCCCGTCGGGGACGTCGCCGTTCGCGATCCTGAGCGCCAGGCCCTCGACGATCGCCGTCTTGCCGACGCCGGGCTCGCCGATCAGCACCGGATTGTTCTTCGTGCGCCGCGCGAGCACCTGCACGGTCCGGCGGATCTCCTCGTCGCGGCCGATGACGGGGTCGAGCTTGCCCGCGCGTGCCGCCTCCGTGAGGTCGCGCGCATATTTCTTGAGCGCGTCGTAGCGGTCCTCGGCGGCCTGCGTGTCGGCCGTGCGCCCGCCGCGCAGCTCCTCGATCGCCGCATTGAGTTTCTGCGGCGTGACCCCCGCCATGGTCAGGATTTTCCCGACGTCGGTTTCCTTGGCGAGCGCCATGGCGAGCAGGATCCGCTCTACCGTGACATAAGTGTCGCCGGCCTTCTTTGCGATCTGCTCGGCCTGGTCGAGGATCCTGATCGTGTCCCCGTCCATCGCCGGCGCCTGGGTCGCGCCGCTACCCGTGACCGAGGGAATTTTCGCGACCAGCTTGTCCACCTCGTGCCGAGCAGGCCGGGGATGACCGCCGGCCGCCTCGATCAGCCCCGCCGCCATGCCTTGCTCGTCGTCGAGCAGCGCCTTCAGCAGGTGCGCGGGCGCGATCCGCTGCTGATGCTCACGAACCGCGATTGTCTGGGCTGCCTGAAGAAAGCCGCGCGCACGGTCGGTGAGCTTTTCAAAATCCATTTGTACTGACCCCTCTTTGCGTCACCGTCGATATGGTGTTGCAGATGGGCAACACAAGCCCGGTATTGAAACGCTTGTCCGCCGGCAAAAGCGGGAAGTTGGATGCTTTAGTGCTGCTGTCCCGACGGGGTTCCGTGAACCGGAGTCGGGGCAGGCGGGGGAGCGGTCTGGACCGCGGCCGTCGGTGTCGCCGCTGGCGTCGCCTCGGTGGGCGTCAGCGGCGCGGGAGGCGGCGGAAGCGGCTGGCCGACGCTGGCAATGTCCTCGGGATGGACGATCGCCGGGCAGTCCTGCGCGACGGCCGGGTCCATGTTCCAGCGCCGGTATTTCGTGCTGTCCACGTGGAAGCGCAGGTAAGCGTAGAAGCCGAGCCCGGCGTTATAAGGCGCGCCATATTCGGTGTGGATCCCGCACAGGGTGCGCATCAAAGTCACCCGGTCGATCGGTTTCAACGGCACCATGTCGATCGCGGAATCGAGCTTGTGCGCGCTTTCCGGCGCTCCGCCGGCGCACTTGTTGAGCACCGGGTTGCGATAAACCGACACCGGCTCGACGGGCCCGACGGCGGGGATCACGTGATCGCGCACGTAGCGCAGCGTTTCGACCATGTGCGGCCATTCGTCGGACGGCGGGATTTCGAACGGCTGCTGGCCGCATTCCTGCCAGGCGGTGGCGGTCCGAAGCAGCTGCCAGGTCGGGACTACGCCGCTCACGCCGGCGCTCGCCAGATAATCGTTGAACGCCTTGACCTGCCCGGCGCGCCACGGAGCGGCGAGATACCAGGAACGGTAGCCGGGCTCGTCCTGGCCCTTGGTGATGTACGGGGCGGCCGGGTCCCACGTCGCTGAGGGCGAGGGTTGCGCGGCTGGAGCGGGGACGGGAGCGGCGGGCGGCGCGGTCTGCGCCGCCGCGGGACCGGCAATCAGCAACAATGACGCGAGGACGAGCTTCATGGGCCGATGATACTCCCATGCCGCAGCTTGAAAAGCGCTGAACGCCACGCGACATCCCGGCAATGACTCAGCCCATCGACGTCGACCTGCCGCACAACCTCGGCAAGGACGAAGCACGGCGCCGCATCGCCAACAACATCCACAAGCTCGAGCAGCAGATTCCCGGCGGCGCCAAGGTGCAGTCAGGCTGGAGCGGCGACCAGCTCAACCTCAACATCGCCGCAATGGGAGAGTCGGTGAACGCCACCATCGACGTCATGGACACCAAGGTGCATTTGAAGGTGCTGCTACCCGGCATGCTCGGCATGTTCGGCGGGCTTATCCAGGCCGCGCTTCAGAAAAAGGGCGGCGCCTTGCTCGAGGATCACTCGCGCTAAATCCTCCCGGTGGGGAGGGGCCCCTCCGTCAGCGCTTTGCGCTGCCACCTCCCCATTGCTACGCAACAGGGAGGACAAGGAGGGCGCATGCGGCATTTCGCGATCGTCGGCTCAGGCCCCGCGGGCTTCTACACCGCCGAGGCGCTGGAAAAGGCCTATGGCGACAAGGCGCGCATCGACATCCTCGACCGCTATCCCGTGCCTTACGGCCTGATCCGCTTCGGGGTCGCGCCCGACCACCAGTCGCTGAAGGCGGTTAGCAAGCGCTACGACAAGGTCGCCGAAAGCGCCGGAGTCGACTTCATCGGCAACGTGACCGTGGGCCGCGACGTCTCGATCGCCGAGCTTCTCGATCTCTACGATGCGGTCGTCCTCGCGACCGGCGCGCCGCACGACCGCAAGCTTGGCATTCCCGGCGAAGACCTGCCCGGCGTCATCGGCTCGGGCGAGTTCGTCGGCTGGTACAACGGCCACCCCGAGTTCGCCGATCTCGACCCCTTCCTTCACGGCTCACATGCGGTGGTCGTCGGCGCGGGCAACGTCGCGCTCGACTGCGCGCGGATCCTGTCCAAGACCCGACACGAGTTCGAGGGCTCCGACATCGTCGGCCATGCGCTCGACGCGCTCGACAGCTCCGCCATCCGCACCGTCACCATCCTCGGCCGCCGCGGCCCGCACCAGGTCGCCATGACCCCCAAGGAGCTGGGCGAGCTCGGCCATCTCGAAGCCGCGGTGCCGGAAGTCGATTTGGGCGACTTCCCGCCGGTCGAAGCCGATGAG
>DATNFJ010000090.1:0-7249 GCA_035606455.1 Sphingomicrobium sp. | reverse complement strand
CGCCCGAAATTCTCCAGGCGGCCGCGGTCGCGGTGAAGGCCAAGCTGAAGAAGGCCGAGCTGGACGAGACGATCGCGCTGCATCCGACCATGGCCGAAGAACTAGTGTTGATGCGGTGAATCGTCCGCCGCTATGGCGGGCATGATGCAGGACGCGATCATCATCGGTGCCGGCCACAATGGTCTGACCTGCGCTTATTATCTCGCTCGGAAGGGTCTCAAGGTCACCATCCTCGAAGCGGCAATGACCGTCGGCGGGGCCGCGGTGACCGACGAGTTCCTCCCCGGATTCCGCAATTCGGCGGCGAGCTACACCGTTAGCCTGCTCCAGCCGAAGGTGATCCGCGACATGGAGCTTGAGCGGCACGGGCTCAAGGTCGTGCTGAGGAAGACCGACAATTTCCTTCCCGGCGATGGTGATTACCTGCTTTCCGGCCGGAATGGCCTCACCCGCAAGGAGATCGCGCGGCATCACAAGCCGGACGCCGACGCCTACGACCGTTACGTCGCCGAGCTGGAAACGGTAGTTCGGCTGCTCAAGAAATGGTTGTTGCGGGCGCCTCCCAACGTCGGGCGGACGGTCAGCGCGATCCCCAAGCTGCTGAGTCTCGGGCGCGACATGGCCGGGTTGAGCCTCTCCGAGACCCGCATCGTCCACGACTTCGCGATGCGCAGCGCGGCCGACATTCTCGACCGGCATTTCGAAGGCGAGCTCACCAAGGCGTTGTTCGGCTTCGACGGCGTGGTCGGCAATTTCGCGTCGCCGCAATCCCCCGGCACGGCGTATGTTCTGCTGCATCACCTGTTCGGCGAAGCGGCGGGCGTGCCCGGAGCCTGGGGACATGCCATCGGCGGGATGGGATCGATCACCCAGGCGATGGCGCGCGCGTGCCGCGAAGCCGGCGTCGACATTCTGCTAAACACGCCGGTCGACGAGGTGATCGTCGATCGCGGCCGAGCGGCGGGCGTGGTCGCAGGCGGCAAGGCGTGGCGGTCCGGCACCGTCATCGCCGGCGTCAACCCGAAGCTGCTGTTCGACCGCCTGGTGCCCCAGGGCGCCGTGGAGACTGACATCGCTGCAAGGATGCACGGCTGGAAGTGCGAAAGCGCGACCTTTCGAATGAATGTCGCACTTTCGGAGCTTCCGGCGTTCACGGTGCTTCCCAGGAAGGGCAATCACCTGACCGCCGGGATCATCATGGCGCCGAGCCTCGATTATATGCATCGCGCCTATCTCGACGCGGCAGTGAACGGCTGGGCGAAGCAGCCGATCATCGAGATGCTCATCCCGACAACCCTCGACCCGAGCCTCGCGCCCAGGGGCAAGCATGTCGCGAGCCTGTTCTGCCAGCATTTCCGCTACGAGCTCGGAGCCGGCCGGAGCTGGGACAAGGAGCGCGAAAAGGCAGCGGATCAGATCATCGCTACGGTGGACGCGCACGCACCCGGCTTCGCCAAGTCGGTGATCGGGCGGCAGATCCATTCGCCGCTCGATCTGGAGCGGCGCTTCGGCCTCACCGGCGGCGACATTTTCCACGGCAAGATGAGCCCCGACCAGCTGTTCAGCGCGCGGCCGATGATCGGCGCGGCGGATTACCGCATGCCGCTCAAGGGCCTATACCTGTGCGGCTCGGGCGCCCACCCGGGCGGCGGCGTGACCGGCGCTCCCGGGCACAATGCCGCGCAAGCGGTGCTGGCCGACCGGCGGCTCTGGAACCGGCGGCGCCATTGAACCCGCTCGAAGGTATCAAGGTGCTCGACCTCAGCCGCGTGCTCGCGGGCCCATGGTGCACGCAGTTGCTCGCCGACCTGGGCGCGGACGTGATCAAGGTCGAGCGGCCGGGGCACGGGGACGATACGCGGCACTGGGGACCCCCGTGGCACGGCGAGGGCGACCACCGCGTCGCTGCCTATTTCCTCAGCTGCAACCGCGGCAAGAGGTCGGCCGCGATCGACTTCGCCCGGCTCGAGGGCGCGGCGCTGGTTCGCAAGCTCGCCGAGAAGGCCGACATCGTCATCGAGAATTTCAAGGTCGGCGGTCTTCAGAAGTTCGGGCTGGACGCCGAGTCGCTGCGCAAGGCCAATCCACGGCTCGTCTATGCCTCGATCACGGGATTCGGCCAGGACGGCCCCTACGCCGATCGCGCGGGTTACGACTACATCATCCAGGGGATGGGGGGACTGATGAGCATCACGGGCCTCCCGGATGGCGTCCCCGGAGGCGGGCCGATGCGCGTCGGCGTGGCGGTCGTCGACCTGTTCACCGGCCTTTACACCTGCGCCGCCATTCTCGCCGCGCTTTACCGGCGCGAGAAGAGCGGGGAAGGCGCTTATATCGACGCGGCGCTGTTCGACACCCAGCTGGCAATGCTCGCCAACCAGGCGTCGAATGCGCTCGTTTCCGGCAAGGACCCGCCGCGGCAAGGGAACACGCATCCCAACCTCGTCCCGTATCAGCCGTTCGCCGCCGCCGATCAGCCGATCATCATCGCCATCGGCAACGAGCGGCAATTCGCCCGGCTGGCGACGATTTGCGGCCATCCCGAATGGGCACATGACCCGCGTTTCGCGTCCAACGAGGCCCGCGTCGCGAACCGGGACGAGATGGTCCGCCTGGTCGCAGACGCAATCGCGCAGAGACGCGCTGCAGAATGGCTCGACCAGCTCGAAAGCGCGGGAATCCCCGCGGGTCCGATCAACCGGATCAGTCAGGCTCTTGGCGACGTCCAGGCGCAGCATCGCCGGATGGTACGCGCCATCGCCGGAATGCCGCTGGTCGGTTCGCCCGTGCGGCTGGACGGCGAGCGCGCGGAATCGGATCGTCCGCCGCCCGCGCTCGGCGAACATACCGACCAGGTGTTGGCGGCGCTCGGTATTGAAGAGGCCGAAGCCGCCCGCCTCAGGGAAGCGGGCGTGATCGGCTGATCATTTCGGCGAGGACTTGCTCGCGCTCTCGACCAGCAGGTCGAGTTGCTTCTGGCAGCCGTTCTGGATCAGCACCTGCGCGGCGCCGACGAGATCGGTCGGAGGTGACTGAACGGTGACGATGGCGAGGCTGCTCTTCTCGCCCGTGTCCGGCCACTCGATGTCGTAGCTGGCGCCGCTCCTGATGGGCAGAGCGGCCGGCCACGCGGTGAGCGCGCTTCCCGCCGCCCAGCTCAGCTGCTGCGACTTGCCGTCTTCGGTACGGATTGTGACGGTCGAGGCCGACTCACTGTCGGGCCGCCACAGCTTCACCTTCGCGGGATCGGCGACGCACACCTTGCCACCCTGACTGACATCCACGTCCCAGATGCTCGGGTTGTGCGCGACCTCCGAGGCACGGAGCGCGCCGAACCGGCCGCGCTGTCCTGCCGCGGAAGCCAGGCTAACCTGGCCTGCGTCGAAATTACCGGGCCCTCTCAACGTCTCGGCGGAGCTCGGCCCAAGGACCGTAACCACGTCGCCGCCCTGGAGCGTAATCTTGGCGCTCGGCGGGAGCGTCTTGCCCGGCGGATAGGCCTTGGCCGACGGTCCAAGCGACTTCACCACCACCACGTTCGCAAGCGCAGCGGTTGATCCGAGGGCAAACGCGATTGCTGCGCCCCACAGCATTGCCTTACCAGCCATGTTCAAGCTCCCCTGGTCCAGAATTCGCAATTTCATTGGCCCGCGCCTGGCGGCGGCGGCCGAGTCGAACCCATGTGCAGCTTTGAAGAGAGGTTATGCTCGCGTTTGCACGCGGTCAATGAATCCGCATCAAATTTCGCGGCAGTTCAAGCGCTTCGCGGGGCGCGCTTGCGGCTGGCCGCACCGATCAGTGTCTCGAGCGCTTCGATCCGGCGGGAGTTGTCGGCGATCATGTCCGCGATTCCGGCTTCGCGCGCCTCGCGTTTGATCACTGTCCGGATCGCCCGCGCGATGTCTTCCGAGACCTCCTTCAGCGCCTTCTGCTCCTCGCGGCTCGGAATGGACCCGTCCGGCCTGGGCCCCACCAGCAGGTAACCGATCGGCTCCTCCTTGTCCGAGCTGGGGACCAGCGGAACGCGGATCGGGAACAGGCGGTCCGAGGGTTCGCAGATGTCGTTCTTATAGTCCTGCGCGAATACCGAAGTGCGCCACGTCTCGACCTGCTCGATGCTGAGCCCGCGGGCGCTGAGCACGCAGCCGTTCACGATCATCCCGCCGCGTACCGAACGTACGCCGCGATCGACCTGGGCGAGGATTTCCTCGAGCATTTCGCCGAGCGACGCTGTCTCGCGCATGTCGCGGACGTTCCCCGGCAGGTCTTCGCGCAACAGAAACAGGTTTTTCTGGAACCGCCGCTCGGACCAACGCTGAACGCGCTCCTGGATCGGGTTCACCATGATCGTCGCCAAAGCCGCGGCGAAGATGATCGGCCCCTCGTTGTTGGTGTTTCCCGAATAATTATAGACGATCTGCTTCAGCGCATCGCCGGCGCCGGCGAAGACGGCGGCTACTCCGACCGTGACCACCGCGACGTTGACGGAGCGGCCGATCACAACCTCGGCGTCGTACAGCCGGTAGCGCAGGAGGGCGATCAGCAACCCGATCTGGAGGACGAGGGCGGCAAGCGCGAAGCTGATTCCGGCCGACATTTCGACCAGCAGCTGGTGTCCGAAGCTGTCGGTCGACCATTTGAGATAATCGCAGACGATCGAGATACATCGGAGCACGGCGTAAGCGCTGATCCCGAACAGGGCCCAGCGGATCTGCTGGCGCTGCTCGCTCGAGTCCGTCTGGCGCAGGCGGCGAACCATCGCCAGCACGCCGATGATCATGAAACAGATGAAATAGCTCTGGTAGACCTGCCCATGGAGGAACATGAGCAGCGGGAGGCAGGCGATCAGGCCGACGACGCGCCACGACAAATTGCCGTGCGGGAACAGCAGGATGCCGGTGAGGAGCAGGACGTTCCCGAGATCGTACATCGCGACGTTGACCGGCCGCGGGATGCCCATGATCGCGAGGAATACCGACGAAGGCTGCTCCGCCGCGATGTTCAGGAGCACCGCGAGCGACAGTAGCGAGCTGACGACGTCGCGAGGATTGCGGCGGTGGAGGAGCCAGGCGGCCCACAGCAGGAACGGGTAGAAGAGCACCTGGAGCAGGTCGATGAAGCTCAGCCAGCGGGGCGAGATCCCGATCTTCTTGGCGCCTGCGTCGATATGATGTTCGCCGGTGGTGACGGTAACGTCCCTGACGTGACCATCAGGATCGCGGACGGTCAGGGGGACCTGCGACTGGTCGGTTCCAAAAAGGACGTTGCCCATCGCGATATAGGCTGGATCGTTGGCGTGGGCCGCGAGCGCTTCCTCATTGACCGGCATGACCTTGGGAAGAGGAAGGCCGTAGACTGCGATGATGTGGTCGCCGGCGACGATTCCGGCGGTCTCCGCCTCCGGGCCGACGGTGAAGCGGACCAAAGTCGCGTCGCGCGGTGACACGGCGAACCCGGCGCGGCTCCCGAGCAGCAGCTGCGAGTTATTCGCTGGTTCGGTGTAGCGGTGGTAGAATCCGACGACCGGACCGACGATCGCCAAGAGGAAGGCGAGCACCCACAACAGCGTGAACAGCCGATGATTGATGGTGTTGAACGGCGGTACGACCGGCGGCAGCTGAAAGCCCCCTTTCAGCGCCTGGTCCCTCCTGGGCAAGGCAAGCTGCATCCCCACCAGCTCCGACCGCATTAACTTCGCGTATCATGGGCGGCGTGAACGCGGCGCGCAATCGCTAAGTGCTTGAAGCGTCTTCGCTCTCGATGCCCTGCTCGCCGTAACGAGACTGGATGAAGCGGCCCTGGGTTTCGAACGCGGCCATGTCGCCGCGGGCTAGCTGCTCAGACACCTCGGCGAGAGCGCCGCGCGCGGCGGCGAGGCTTTCGACGAGCCGCTCGTCCACCGTCTTGCCTTCGCCGTCCTGCTCATTGCGATAGGCCTTTGGAACGTCAGCATAGCGCCCGATCAGGCCGGGCAGGTGGACGGACATCAGCCTGCGAGCATCCTGCGCGCTCGGGTCGAGCGGATCGATGCGCTCGAGAGTTTGCTTGAGCGGCGGAAGCACGGCGCTGATCGCATCGAGCTGCGCCTGCGCCGGCGCAGGGAGGGCAGGGCGGACCCGGTAGAGATAGGAGTCGAAGCGCTCGACCATCGGCCCGTTGGCCAAATCGGTCGAGGGCGCGGGCGGAGAGACGCCTTGCTTCACGGATCGCTCGATCATCAGCCCGACGGCTGCGACAGTGAGGAACAACGCTACAGCGAAGCCCGGCATTCCGATCGGCCTGACGAAACCAATGACGGTCGCCACCAACCAGATCATCACGACGACACCGGCGATCTTGGCGGCAGTACGGCCGACGCCGGCGTTCAGCCGCTGCCGCTCCCGCCGAGCGGCTTCCTTCGCCGGACCGCCGCGCTGGTCGAGCTGGCGCGTGACCCGGTCGAAGCGCGCGATCGCTCGTTCCACTTTGGTGTTGACGTCGGTCACTTCAACTCAAGCGGTTCGAGAGGGGATGGTGCGGGGGCCGCGAGCTTGGCCTGGTTCACGCCTTCGGCGCGCGCGATATAGCCTTTCGACTTCTCGACTTCCTTGCCCAGCGTGTCGACGGTCTGCTTCATGTTGCCGAGCGCGTCGGCCTTGAAGCGGTCGATCTGGTCCATCGTGTCGTAGATGTTCTGGAAGGCGCGCTGGAGCGTCTCGAGCGGGATTGTCGAAGTAGCGGCTTGCTGGTGGATCGCACCGGTCTGGCTCTTGAGCATCTCGCCCGTCGTGTCGATCATTCCCGCGGTCGTCGTGTTGAGCGCGCCGATCTGCTCGAGCACGAGCCGCTGATTGGTCATCGCCTGAGCGACGGTCACCGCGGTGCGGAGGGCGGCAACGGTCGTCGTCGACGCGCGGTCGACGCCCTTCACCAGTTCGACATTGTTCTTCTTGACGAGGTCGAGGGCGAGATAGCCCTGCACCGTCACCGCCATCTGGGTCAGAAGGTCGGTGGTCCGCTGGCGCGTATAGAAGAGCGCCGTCTCGCGGATCGCCTTGGCTTTGGCCGGGTCGGTCGAGTCGAGCTCGTTCGCCTTGTCCTCGAGTTGCTGGTCGAGCGTCTTAGAAATGTGCACCATCTGCTCGAGCTTGTGCATCGTCTTCCACAGGTTCGCGCGCTCGGTGTCGATCGCCGCATTGTCCATCAGCAGCTCGTCCTTGCCGTCCGCGAGGCTGCCGAGGATCTTCTGAATGTGCGTTTGCGAGCTCCG
>DATNFJ010000089.1:0-33728 GCA_035606455.1 Sphingomicrobium sp. | reverse complement strand
GGGGGTGAAGTGAACGCTCCCCAGACCGTGAACGCCGATAGCTGGAGCGTCGCCGGGCGGACTTTCAGCTCGCGGCTGATCGTCGGCACCGGCAAGTATAAGAGCCTCGAGGAGAATGCCGCGGCGGTCGAGGCGTCGGGCGCGGAAATCGTCACCGTGGCCGTGCGGCGGGTCAACATCTCCGACCCCAACCAGCCGCGTCTCACCGACTTCATCGATCCGAAGAAGGTCACCTATTTACCCAACACGGCGGGGTGCTTCACCGCCGAGGATGCAATCCGGACGCTGCGGCTGGCGCGCGAGGCGGGCGGGTGGAACCTCGTCAAGCTCGAGGTGCTGGGCGAGGCGAAGACGCTCTACCCGGACATGCGCGAAACGCTTCGGGCGACCGAGACCCTGGTGAAAGAGGGCTTCGAGCCGATGGTCTATTGCGTCGACGATCCGATTGCGGCGAAGCAGCTCGAGGAAGCGGGCGCGGTCGCGGTCATGCCGCTCGGCGCGCCGATCGGCTCGGGCCTTGGGATCCAGAACCGCGTCACCATCCGCCTGATCGTCGAGGGCGCCAAGGTTCCGGTGCTCGTCGACGCGGGCGTCGGCACCGCCAGCGACGCCGCGGTGGCGATGGAGCTCGGCTGCGACGGCGTGCTGATCAACACCGCGATCGCGGAAGCCAAGGACCCGCTGCTGATGGCACGCGCGATGAAAGCGGCGGTGGAGGCGGGGCGATTGTCCTACCTCGCGGGCCGGATGCAGAAGCGCCGCTACGCGGACCCGTCGAGTCCGCTGGCCGGGCTTATTTAGTCGCCGTTACGATGTGCGCCGCCATCGGCGCGTCAAGGCCGTTCGGCCCTTCGAACGGTCGCAGGGCTTCGAGAACGCCCTGGAAGACGCGCTCGCCACTGCCGGCCTCAAGCTCCTCGACCTCGACGCCCATCGGGGTGCCGTAGAAGAGCGCCGTCGCCGCATCTCCCGCAGACGGGCTGCGGCTCCTCAGCTCAACTGTTTGGATCTCGACCGTGTCGAAACCCGCATCGTGCAGGTCGGACTCGATCCGCGCCGGGTCAGCATAGCCGAAGGGCCCTTCGCGCATGAAGAGGGGCGGATTATCGGGCAGACAGCGGATGAGCGCCCGTTGCGCCGCATGGCTGATCTCGTTGCGCTCGATGCGGTCCCATATGGCGAGCAGGTAGTGTCCGCCGTGGCGGAGCACACGGCGCGCTTCGGAGTGGCCGCGCACCTTGTCCGGGAAGAACATCGAGCCAAACTGACACACCACAAGATCGAAGGCCGCATCGTCGAACGGGAGCTCCAGAGCATCTGCCTGCATGAATTTGACATTGGACGAGTGGACCCGGCGGGCAGCGGTCTCGAGCATCGGCGGGTTGAGATCGGTCGCGACGAGCGTCGCGTCCGGGAGCGCTTCATGCAGCGCCTGAGTCACCGCGCCCGTTCCTGCTGCCGTTTCGAGAATCGCCGAGGGCCGCCACTGATGCGCGCGGCGCGCCATCTCCTCCGCATAGGGGCGGAAAAGCAGCGGCACCATCAGCCGGTCGTACTTGTCGGCGACCGAGCCGGTGAAGCGAACTTCCTGCTCCATCATGTGCCGACATCTCCTCTGAATAATTCCGGGTCGAAAGTCATTGCGCTGACAGGTTAGCGCGACCGGAACATGCGCCCACGCTGGCGTGTTTCTTGGCTGTCCGGAGGTGCAACGTGGGCGCAATCCTAACGGACTTCGCAGCTGAGCGCGAGGCGATGGTCGATCGGCAGCTGAGGCGCCGCGGGATCAGGGACAAGCACATCCTCGACGCTTTTCTCGAAGTCCCGCGCGAGGCGTTCGTCAGCGCCGGGTACGCGCATCTAGCCTACGGCGACCACCCGCTTCCCATCGAGGCGGAGCAGACGATCTCCCAGCCTTACATCGTCGCGCTGATGATCGAGGCGGCCGGCATCAAGGCCGGCGACAAGGTCCTCGAAGTGGGTTCCGGCTCCGGTTACGCCGCGGCGGTCATCAGCCGCATCGCGGCCGAGGTGATCGGGATTGAGCGGCAGCACGCGCTGGTCGAGGTCTCCCGCGAGCGGCTGGAACGGCTCGGCTACGGCAATGTCACTATCGTCGAGGGCGACGGCACCAGGGGCTGGCCCGAAGAAGCGCCGTTCGACGCGATCCTTGCCGCTGCGAGCGGAAGCCATGTCCCGGCCGCGCTGGTCGAGCAGCTGAACCCGGGAGCAAGCATCGTCATGCCGGTTGGAAGCCCCGGCTGGGTGCAAAATCTCGTCAAGGCGACGAAGCGCGCGGACGGGACGCTTCAGCAAACGGACCTCGGCGGCGTCCGCTTCGTTCCCCTGATCGGGGAAGAGGGTTGGAAAAATGCTTGATACTGAACTGGATAGACCTGCACGGCTAATCGCCGAAGCGGCTGAACCGCTGCCCGACATCGACGATCCCGCCTTCGGTTCGTTCTTCGACAGGTTCGGCGACGCGCGCGTCGTCTGCCTCGGCGAGGCGAGCCACGGGACGAGCGAATTCTATCGCGCCCGCGCGGCGATCTCCCGCCGGCTGATCGAGCGGCACGGCTTCACCATCGTCGCGGTCGAGGGCGATTGGCCCGACTGCGCGACCATCGACCGCTACGTCCGCCACCGGCCGCCGCGCGACCTGCATTTCACCGCGTTCGAACGCTTCCCGCTGTGGATGTGGCGCAACGAAGAAGTGGACTCGTTCGTCCGCTGGATGCGGCAGCACAACGCGGGCCGCGACCATGATCGCATGTGCGGTTTCTACGGCCTCGACCTCTATAATCTCAGCGGGTCGATGGAAGCCGTCATTGACTTCCTCGACAAGAAGGACCCCGAACTCGCCCGCCTGGCGCACCGCCGCTACGGCTGCCTCGATCCCTGGGCCGAGGATCCGGCGCTGTACGGCCGCCACTCGCTCGTCGAAGGCTATGCCCGCTGCGAGGTCGGCGTCGTCCAGATGCTCAAGGACCTGCTCCGGAAGCAGGTCGATTGCTTCGGCCCGGAGTGCGAGGACTGGCTCGACGCCGCGGCCAATGCGCGGCTCGTCAAGGACGCCGAGGCCTACTACCGGGTGATGTACCAGGGCTCGGCGGAGAGCTGGAATCTGCGCGACCGCCACATGTTCGATGCGCTGAACATGATCCTCGACGCGAAGGGGCCCAGCTCCAAGGCGATCGTCTGGGCGCACAACAGCCATGTCGGCAACGCTGCTTTCACCGACATGGGAATGAGCCGGCACGAGCTGAACATCGGCCAGCTGGTAAAGGAGAAATGGGGCGATCGTGCGCGGCTGATCGGATTCGGTACCCACAGCGGCACGGTCGCCGCTGCCGACGATTGGGACTCGCCGATGCGGATCAAGCGGGTTCGGCCCTCGCTCCCCGACAGCCAGGAGCGGATGAGCCACGACGCCCGCATCTCGCGCTTCCTCCTCGACCTTCGCGAAGGCGAGGCCGGTCGCGATCTCCGCGAAGGCCTGATGGAGCCGCGGCTCGAGCGGTTCATCGGCGTCATCTATCGCCCGGAAACCGAGCGCTGGAGCCATTACAGCGAGGCCATCCTGCCGAAGCAATTCGACGGCTGGCTGTGGTTCGACGAGACGAAAGCGCTCACGCCGCTGCCGGGCGAGCTCCGTCCCGGCGAGCATCGCGAGGTCGAGGAGACTTACCCCTTCGGGCTGTAGCACCGCCGTTGGCAGCGCGCCGAATGGCCACTAGTGCCGGCTTCCCGATGACCGAGACCATGCCGATGAACGCCGCCGAGGCGTGGAGCATCTTCTGGGCGGAGCAGGGGCACAGCTCGCGCTGCCTCGCGCTCAGCCCGGACATATGCGACCGGCTCGATTCCTTCTGGCAGGGGTTCGCATCGCGACTTTCGCGGCAGACGAGGGTGATCGATCTGGGCTGCGGCTCGGGCGCGGTCGGGCGAGCGTTGCGCTCCGCCGCGCCCGCACTTCACGTGACCGGTGTCGACGTCGCCCGGATTGCCCCGTCCAGCCAGCCGGGACTCGAGCTGATCGCCAATGTCGCGATGGAATCCCTGCCGTTCGACGACGCGGCGTTCGGCGCGGCGGTGAGCCAGTTCGGTTTCGAATATGCAGCGGCGCCCGACGCGGCTGCGAAGGAGGTCGCGCGTGTGGTCGCTCCGGGCGGATCGCTGGCCTTCCTGGTCCATCATGACGCGGGGCCGATCATCGCCGCCATGCGGCGGCATCGACGGGCGATCGAAGGCCTGTGCGGCGCGGAGATGCAGGCCGCCTTCCTCGCCGGAGACGCGGGCGCTCTGTCCGCGCGGCTCGCCGTGCTGAAGCGCGAATGCGACAATGATTCGCTGGTCGACGCGGCCGGGCGCGGGCTGCAGGCCCAGGTCGCGAACGACGGGGCGGGGCGGGCGCGCGTGTGGAACGCCGTCGTCCAGGCGCTCACGCCCGAGCTGGCGATGCTCAAATCGCTCGACCTTTCCACCAGCGGCGGACGGACCATCGAAGCGGTTGCCGAACCGCTGGCAGGGGCGTTCGACGTGCAGCCGCCGAAGCCTCTTCGCACCGCCGAAGGTGAGCCGATCGCGTGGATCGTCGAGGGCTCCCGCCTGTAGCGAAAGCGCAACCGGCTTTCCGCCGAAGCGGACCGGCTTCGCCTTCGTCCGACTCCTCCCGGCATGTAAGCTGCTGAAATGAAAGGCGCCTTCCCGGCGCGCGGGAGCGACGATGGCACGGGCGAGACTGCAACGCGCGAGGGCCCGGCTCGGCCGGAGCGATGAGTTCGCCCTTGCTCCTCACCAACTGAGCGCGGTCAGCGACCCGACCGCGCCGATCCGCTCACTCGTCGCGAGCGACACGGAAAGCTTCGCCGGCCGTCCCTATTCGCTGTGGCGTGACGACCCGGAGCTTGCGCGGGCGCTCAACGAGCGCCTCGTCCCGCGCAGCGACTGATCCATTTTGGTGCAGGTTGGACCCGCGGAGGGTGTGGTCTATTATCGTTGGTGCGGATCAATAACGGAGAGCAAGGGTGCCTCACCGGCGGGCGAAACAGAGGGGAAGCTTCGGCAGCCATTTCGACGAACTGGTGGTGCAATTTCCGGACAAGCATGTGCCGCACGCGCGCGGAGAGGAGAAAAACGAGCGGCCGGCAGGGCTGCAGGAGAAGATCGACATTCACCGGCTGCTGTTCGAACATGCGTGGCAGCTCGATCGGGGAGGAAGGGGCTCCTAGCGCCGTTTTTTCTCGCGCAATTTGGTGATGGTGGTGGCGTTGCTGATCTGCTCGACGTCGGTCTTGCAGTGGATAAGGCGGATGCCCTTGCGCTTTAGCGCCTGATTGAGCGCTGGCGCGAAATCCTCGGTCGTCTCCACCGTCTCCGCCCAGCCGCCGTAGGCGCGCGCGAGCGCGGCGAAGTCGGGGTTCCTGAGCTCGGTGCCGCTGGTCCGCTTCGGATATTCGCGCTCCTGGTGCATCCGGATGGTGCCGTAGCTGCCGTTGTCGACCAGCACGATCAGGATGTCCGCGCCGTACTGCGCGGCGGTCGCCAGCTCCTGGCCGTTCATCAGGAAATCGCCATCGCCGGCGATGCACGCCACCGGCCGGTCCTTGAAGCGAAGCGCCGCCGCGACCGATGCGGGGACTCCATAACCCATCGTCCCCGAAGTTGGGGCGAGCTGCGTCGGGATTTCGCTGTAACGCCAGTACCGGTGCCACCAGCCCGAGAAATTGCCCGCGCCGTTGCAGACGATCGTGTTGTGCGGGAGCTTCTCGCGCATCGCGGCGACGCAGGGCCCAAGGTCGAGCTTCACGCCCTTTCGCGGCTTGGGATCGGACCAGTAGAGCCATTCCTTGTGCGCCTCTTCGCCGCACGAGAAGCGGACGAGATCGGGGTCGATCCATTCGTCGATCATCTCCGCGAACTCGCCCATGTCCGCGCAGATCGGCAGGTCGGCGTGATAGACGCGGCCGAGCTCGTTCGGGTCGGGATGGACGTGGACGAGCGTCTGGTCGGGATGATCGGGCGTGATCAAAGTGTATTCGTCGGTGGTCGCTTCGCCGAGGCGAGGGCCGACGGCGAGGATCAGGTCCGCCTCGCCGATACGCTGCTGCAGCCTGGGGTTGGGGCCGTAGCCGAGCTGGCCCGCGTAAACGCCACACTTGTTGTCGATCGAATCCTGGCGGCGGAAGGCGGCGGCGACGGGAATCCCGTAGCGAAAGGCGAAATTGGCGAAATGATGCGCGGCGCGCGGACTCCAGTCGGCGCCGCCGACGATCGCCACGGGCGAGGCGGCCTGCTTGAGCAATTCGAACAAGGCCTGGACCGCGCCGGGATCGGGCGCCTCGGCGAGCGGGGGGACGCACGGGCGGTCCGCCACCTCGACTTCGTCGCGAAGCATGTCCTCGGGCAGCGCCAGCACGACCGGGCCTGGCCGCCCGGCAGTCGCAACGCGCCACGCGCGAGCGACATATTCGGGGATGCGCGCGGCATCCTCGATCCGCGCCGCCCATTTGGCGACCGGCGCGAAGAATGCCGGGAAGTCGATCTCCTGGAACGCCTCGCGGCCGCGGTCGCCCCGCGCGACGTCGCCGATGAACAGGATCATCGGCGTCGAATCCTGGAAGGCGACATGGACTCCGGCGCTGGCGTTGGTCGCGCCGGGCCCTCGGGTGACGAAAGCGATGCCGGGGCGGCCGGTCATCTTTCCGTCGGCGTCGGCCATGTAGGCGACGCCGCCTTCCTGCCGGCAGACGATCGTCTCGATCTCGGGCACGTCGTGGAGCGCATCGAGCACCGCGAGGAAACTTTCGCCCGGCACCGTGAAGATGCGGTCGCAGCCCTGGATTCGAAGCTGGTCGACGAGGATTCGTCCGCCGGTTCGCTTGGTCATGGGCGCGCGTTAGCGGACGGCAGTCAGTGCGTCACGCCTGATGCACCGCCTTGACGACCTGGTAGCTTTCGAGCCCTTCTTTCCCGCCTTCGCTGCCGAAGCCTGAATCCTTAACCCCGCCGAACGGGGTATCGGCGCCGCTGATGGCGAAGGTGTTGATCCCGACCATCCCGGCCTCGATCGCGTCGCCGAGCAGGTTCGCCCGGCGGCCGTTCTCGGTGAAGGCGAATGCGGCAAGGCCGTAGGGCAGGCGGTTGGCCTGCTCGATCGCCTCATCCATGTCCTTGAACGGGCGCGAGACGGCGACCGGGCCGAAGGGCTCGGTGTTCATGATGTCGGCCTCGAGCGGCACATCGGCCAGCAGCGTCGGCTTGAAGAAGAAGCCGCTGTCGCCCGGCTCGCCGCCCGCGAGCACCTTCGCCCCCTTGGCGCGGGCGTCTTCGACCAGCTTGCCGATCGCTTCCGGTCGGCGCCGGTTGGCGAGCGGTCCCATCTTCGTGTCCTCGTCGAGCCCGTTGCCGATCTTGACCTTCTGGGTGCGCTCGGCGAAGCCCTTCACGAAGGCGTCGTAAATGCCCTCCTGGACGTAGAAGCGCGTCGGCGAGACGCACACCTGGCCGGCGTTGCGGAACTTCTGCGGAACGACCATGTCGAGCGTCCGCTCGAGGTCGCAATCGTCGAAGATCAGCACCGGCGCGTGGCCGCCGAGCTCCATCGTCACCCGGGTCATGCTGTCGGCGCAGAGCTTCATCAGGTGCTTGCCGACCGCGGTCGAGCCGGTGAAGCTGACCTTGCGGACAATCGGCGAGGCGATGAGATATTTGCTGACCATGTCGGGCACGCCGAAGACGATCTGCAGCACGCCCTTGGGCAGCCCGGCGTCGTCGAGCGCCTTGGCGAGCGCCTGGGTGCAACCGGGCGCCTCCTCGGGCGGCTTGGAGATGACCGAGCAGCCCGCGGCGAGCGCGGCGCTGACCTTCTTGGCCAGCATGTAGAGCGGGAAATTCCACGGCGTGAAGGTCGCGACGGGGCCGACCGGCTCGTGCATGATCCGGCTGACCTGGCCCGCCGGACGGACGAGCACGCGGCCGTAATTGCGCTTGGCCTCCTCGGCATACCAGTCGAACAGCTGCGACGATCCCAGCACTTCGGCCCGCGCCTCGGGGAAGATCTTGCCCTGCTCCTGGGTCATGGTCCGGCCGATCTCGTCGGCGCGTTCGCGAAGCAGCTTGGCCGCCTTGTGGAGGATCGCGGCGCGCTTCTCGACGTCGGTCGCGCGCCATTCCGGATAGGTGCGCCGGGCGGCGGCGAGGGCTTCGTCGAGGTCGGCTTCGGTCGCGAGCGGGAGCTCGGCGATCGGCTGAGCGTCGACCGGGTTGACGACGGTGAAGCGGTCGCGGTCCTCGCCCGATTTCCACGCGCCGTCGATGAAGAGCTTGAGGTCGGTTTCGTATCCCATGCGCGGGCAGATAGGCTCGGCCTGTCGGGGCTGCAACTTGACTCATCCTCCCTGCGAGCGAAGCTCGTGGGGAGGGGAACCATTCGCTGAAGAGCGAATGGTTGAGGGGCCATGCGCGCGACACGGAAGTCCCGATGGCCAGATTCACAATCATAGCGTCGATCGCGATGCAGCGCGGGACGACTATATACATGGCTTGGGGTTGCGCATCCTTCGCATTCCCGCATCCGACGTGATGGCCGACGCCATGTCGGTCGCGGACGGACTCGTGCTCCTGTGTGGCCCCTCCACCACTCAGCTGCGCTGAGCGGTCCCCCTCCCCATCGCTTCGCGACGGAGAGGATGTTGTCGAGCCGCCGCAGGCCCGCTACCGCTACTGACAAAGGAGAAAGTAGCCAATGACCAAGCAGGAACTCGTCGCGCGGATGCAGCAGGGCCAGGCGTGGATCCCCGGCAAGCGGGTGAAGATCGACTTCGGCGGCGACCAGGGCGCGATCATGCTCGACGGCGCGGCGCAGCAGGTGAGCGAGGATGACGGTTCCGCCGAGACCACGATCCGCGTCGGCTGGGACGACTGGCAGCAGATGGCCGCCGGTCAGATGGACGGAATGACGGCCTTCATGATGGGGAAGCTCAAGGTCGAGGGCGACATGTCGAACGCGATGCAGCTCCAGGGCGTGCTGGCGAAGCTGAAGGACTGAACTTCCCCTCCCTGCGAGCAGGGAGGGGATTGGGGTGGGTGCGCGCGTCCGCGCGCCCAACAGACTCCAAGAAGCCGCGCCGCAGCATCGAGCTGCATCGCTGCTCACCCACCCCTTGCCCCTCCCTTGCAGGGAGGGGATGAAGGCGGCAGAGGGGAGCCATGCAGAAAATCTATCCGAGCGCAGAGGCGGCCCTCGACGGGCTGCTGTTCGACGGAATGACCATCGCCGCGGGCGGCTTCGGCCTGTGCGGAATACCCGAAAGGCTGATCGACGCGATCGTCGGGAGCGGGGTCAAACAGCTCACCATCGCGTCGAACAATGCCGGGATCGACAATGAAGGGCTCGGCAAGCTGCTGCGCACGCGGCAGGTGAAGAAGATGATCAGCTCCTATGTCGGCGAGAACAAGGAGTTCGAGCGGCAATTCCTCGCGGGCGAGATCGAGGTCGAGTTCACGCCGCAGGGCACGCTCGCCGAGCGGATGCGCGCCGGCGGGGCGGGGATCCCGGGCTTCTACACCAAGACCGGCGTGGGCACCCAGGTCGCCGAAGGGAAAGAGCACAAGGAATTCGACGGGGACACCTACATCCTCGAGCGCGGCATCCGGGCGGACGTCTCGATCGTCAAAGGCTGGAAGGCGGACGAGGCCGGCAACCTCATGTTCCGAAAGACGACCCGAAATTTCAACCTGCCGGCGGCGACGTGCGGCAAGGTCTGCATCGCGGAAGTCGAGGAGATCGTGCCCGTGGGCTCGCTCGACCCCGACTGCATCCATCTGCCGTCGATTTTCGTGAACCGGCTGATCGACGGCGGGCCGTACGACAAGAAGATCGAGTTCCGAACCGTCCGCGAAAGGGAACCTGCATGATCGCGCTCCTCCTCGCCGCCGCAGTGGCTGCGCCGCAGCCACCCGCGTCCGACCTCGCAGGAATCGATGCCGCGATCCGCGGCGTCTATGAAGTGATCTCCGGCCCGCCGGGTCAGAAGCGCGACTTCGACCGGATGCGCAGCCTGTTCGCGCCCGGGGCGACCCTGAAGGCGACCGGTCCGAAAGGGGTGCGCGGCGGAAGTCTCGAGGATTACATCAGCCGCAACAAGGACGTGCTCGAGCAAAAGGGCTTCACCGAGCGCGAGCTCGGCCGCCGGCTGGAGGTGTGGGGCGGCCTCGCCACCGCCTGGTCGGCCTATGACGGCCGTACCGCCGACGGCAGCTTCCACGAGCGCGGGATCAACAGCTTCCAGCTGGTCAAGATCGACGGGAAATGGCTTGTCGCGTCGATCCTCTGGCAGGAAGCGACGCCCGACAACCCGCTGCCCGCGAACCTGATCAAGGGAAAGAAATGAGCACCCGTAAGCGGATGAGCTTCACCCTCCTGTTCCCCGGCGAAGGCCGGGGCCCAGGCGGCGCTGCCGCGCCGATCTTTTCTTTGGGCTGGACCCCGGCCTGCGCCGGGGAACGGAGTAAAAGATGACCACCGAAACTTTGACCAAGGGCTGGACCCGCGACCAGATGGCGCAGCGCGCGGCGAAGGAGCTTCGCGACGGCTATTACGTCAATCTCGGCATCGGCATCCCCACGCTCGTCGCCAACCACGTGCCCAAGGGGATGACGGTGACGCTGCAGAGCGAGAACGGGATGCTCGGGATCGGGCCGTTCCCCTACGACGACCAGGTCGACCCCGACCTCATCAACGCCGGCAAGCAGACCGTCAGCCAGCTTCCCCAGACCAGCTTCTTCGACTCGGCGACCAGCTTCGCGATGATCCGCGGCGGCCACATTGACCTCGCCGTGCTCGGCGGCATGGAAGTGAGCGAAAAGGGCGACCTCGCCAACTGGATGGTCCCCGGCAAGATGATCAAGGGCATGGGCGGCGCGATGGACCTCGTCGCCGGGGTCAAGAAGATCATCATCGTGATGGAGCATGTGTCGAAGAACGGCGCGCCCAAGTTCATCCCCGAATGCACGCTCCCGCTGACCGGCAAGAACGTCGTCGACATGATCATCACCGACCTCGCCGTGTTTCAGCGGCCCGACCACGACCACCCGTTCAAGCTGATCGAGCTCGCACCCGGAGTGACGCAGGAAGAAGTCCGCGAGAAGACCACGGCGCATTACGTCCAGTGAACCTGCCCGAGGCGTTCACTCCAAAGATCGTCACTACGTTCCGGGAGGGTTACGGCGCTGCCGAGCTGCGCGCCGACGCGATCGCCGGGCTGACCGTCGCGATCGTCGCGCTTCCGCTGGCGATGGCGCTGGGGATCGCGAGCGGCGCGTCACCGCGCGAAGGGCTGGTGACCGCCGTCATCGCGGGAACATTGATCTCCGCGCTGGGCGGCTCTCGCGTCCAGATCGGCGGTCCGACCGGCGCGTTCGTGGTGATCGTCGCGGGAGTCATCGCCGCCCACGGCTTCGACGGACTGATCCTCGCGACCTTGATGGCAGGCGTCATCCTCATTGTCTCGGGATACGCCGGCGTCGGGCGGCTGATGCGCTACGTGCCGATGCCGGTGGTGACGGGCTTCACCGCCGGGATCGCCATCATCATCGCGTCCGGCGAGATCGGCGACTTCCTTGGCCTGCGAGCGTCGGCGCCGGCGGATTTCGTCGACAAATGGGCGGCTTATGCCGGCGCGGTCGGAACGGCCAACTGGACCGCGCTGGGGCTCGGAGCGGTTACCCTCGCGGTCATCATCGGCGCTCGGCGATGGGCTCCCCGGGCGCCCGCCTATCTCATCGCGCTGCTTGGAGCGACGGTTGTTGCTGCCCTCTTCCACCTCCCCGTGCAAACGGTCGGCGACCGCTTCCGCTCGATGCCCACCGGCATTCCGCTGCTTCGCCCGCTGCACGTTACTTTGCCGCTCCTGCGCGAGAGCTTCTCGAGCGGGTTCGTGATTGCCTTCCTGGCGGGCATCGAAGCGCTCCTGTCCGCGACCGTCGCGGACGGCATGACCGGCCGCCGCCACCGCTCGGGACAGGAGCTGGTCGGGATGGGGGTCGCGAATATCGCGTCGGCGCTGTTCGGCGGGTTGCCGGCGACCGGCGCGATTGCGCGGACGGCCACCAACATCCGCGCCGGGGCGCGCACACCGATGGCCGGCATCTTCCATTCGATCTTCCTGCTCGTCTTCATGGTTGCGGCGGGCAAATGGCTGGCGCTGGTGCCGATGACGGCGCTCGCCGCGGTGCTCCTGATGGTCGCCTGGGGGATGAGCGAGTTCGACCGCTTCATCGCCCTGTTGCGCACCGATTCGGGTGAGCGCGGCATCCTCTTGCTGACTTTCCTGCTCACCGTGTTCGTCGATTTGACGGTCGCCATCGCCGTCGGAGTCACGCTGGCAGCGCTGCTATTCATGCGGCGAATGAGCGAGACGGCGGGACTGGAGCCCGTCGACCTCGCCGAAGAGCCGCAGCTGCGCGACAAGCTTCCGCAGGGGGTGGAGGTGTTTCGCTTCACGGGCCCGATGTTCTTCGGGGTGGCCGGTGAAATGCTCGAGGCGCTGCGCCGCGCTGGTCAGAAGCCGCGCGTCATCGTCCTTCGGGTGGAGCGGGTCCCCTATATTGATGCAACCGGCGCGAACGCGCTGGCGACATTCGTGCGGCAGGCCAGGCATTCGGGGACCGAAGTCTGGCTTTGCGGGCTCAAGGCGCAGCCGCTCGAATTTCTCGCCAAGTTCGAGCCGCGTTATGCCGGAGCGCGGCGCGTTGCGACCTGGGCGGCGGGGCTGAGGAGATTGCGGCAGACATGAGCGCCTTGTCCGGGTTGAAGGGAGGCCGTGCGGCCCGGCTCCTGTTCTGGGCCGCGGCGCTGTTCGCGCTGGTGATGGCGCTGCTTCCCCACCCGCCGGAGGTTCCGGGCAATCCGTCCGACAAGATCCAGCATGCGGTGGCGTTCGTCACGCTCGGCGTGCTTGGCGTCTTCGCCTACCCGCGCCAGTCGACCCTGCGGCTGATCGTCGCCTTGTCGCTGTTCGGCGCATTCATCGAGATCGCGCAGGCGATTCCCGTGCTCCACCGCGACAGCGACGTGCTCGACTGGCTTACCGACACCATTGCCTGCGCAGTCGTCGTCGTTCCCGTGCGCTACTGGATTCGCCGCAGCCGGTAGCGCGTTGCGCAGGGCGGCTGCTCCTCCTATCTCGGCGGCCAAATGTTCAAGGGACGGCCATGACCCAGTTTGACGATCGCGAGCGGGCATTCGAATCGAAGTTCGCCCACGACGAGGAGATGAAGTTCCGAATCACCGCCCGGCGCAACCGTCTGCTCGGCGAGTGGGCCGCGCGGCAGATGGGCCTGTCGGAAGCCGAAAGCGAAAGCTACGCAAAGGACGTGGTCCGCTCCGACTTCGAGGAAGCCGGGGAACATGACGTGATCCGCAAGGTGCTTGGCGACCTCACCTCGGCCGGCGTCGACATCGACGAGGACAAGGTCCGCGAGGCGCTGCGCAACAAGGAGATCGACGCGCGGCGCCAGATCATCGAGGCGACGAACCTGTGAACGGACTTGGCCTCTGATGCCGATGCCCGCGAGCGAGATCGAGCGGCTTATCCGGGAATCCATTCCCGACGCGGAGGTGACGATCCGCGACCTTGCCGGGGACGGCGATCATTATGCCGCGCGCGTGGTGAGCCGAAGCTTCGCAGGGCTAAGCCGGGTTCGCCAGCACCAGGCCGTTTATTCAGCGCTCGGGGGGCGTGTTGGGGGAGAGCTTCACGCACTGCAGCTCGAAACGGCGGTGCCAACGGAGATGACCAGTGAGTGACGCCCGCAGCCGGATCGACGAGATCGTGAAGAACAACGACATCGTCCTGTTCATGAAGGGGACGTCGCTGTTCCCGCAATGCGGCTTTTCGAGCCGCGCAATCGCCATTCTCGAGCGGCTCGGCGCGAGCTACGAAACGGTGGACGTGCTCCAGGACGCGGAGATCCGCCAGGCAATCAAGGAATATTCCGACTGGCCGACGATTCCGCAGCTCTACGTGAAGGGCGAGTTCGTCGGCGGATCCGACATCATGATGGAGATGTTCGAAAGCGGCGAGCTGCAACAGCTGGTCGGCGCCGACGCTTAATTCATCCTCCCTGCGGCCCCGAGCTTGACTCGGGGTCGTGGGGAGGGGGACCATTCACCGCAGAGTGAATGGTGGAGAGGCCATGCGCGCCACGGGAAACTCGATGCGCACTGCCAGGCGGCAGCGCAGAAGCATGAGCCCGCCGGAGATCAGATTGTGGTCGCTACTTCGCCGTTCACCCGGCGGGATTAAGTTCCGCCGGCAGCATTCCATTGGGCCCTATGTTGCGGACTTCTATTGCGCAGCTGCCAAGCTGGTCATCGAGGTCGACGGGCAGATTCATGATTTCACGTCCGAGCGTGATCACGCCCGCGACGAATATATGCATGGCTTGGGCCTGAAAGTTCTTCGGGTCTCCGCGTCCGATGTCCTGCGAGATGCCACGGCAGTCGCCGATGGGCTGTTACGCCTGTGCGGCCCCTCCACCACTCAGCTGCGCTGAGCGGTCCCCCTCCCCATTGCTTCGCAACGGAGAGGACAAGCGCAAAGAAGAAGGGGCGGTGCAGGGGACCAGAGAACCGCTGCACCGCCCCTTCATTGGCGTGGAACCAAGTGGACGCCATTAGTGTAGCAACGCGCGTGCCAATTTGAACGAATGGCTGTTTTTCGCCGTTTTTGCGATCAAGCCATTTCACCATCTCCGCCAATCCGTAAAAAAATCCGACAGCCGGAAAGCGCCTGTTTACAAGCGTAGTCGAATCGTCTACGCCTGTAATCGAAAGGCCGACTCGAAATGCGAATCAGCGATGCCGAACTGGAAGTGATGGAGGCGCTGTGGGCGAGTGACGCGCCGCTCACCGCCACCGACGTCGCGGAGCGCATCGGCGCCGGACGCGACTGGTCGCTGGCGACGGTCAAGACGATGCTGTCGCGGCTGACGGCCAAGGGCGCGATCCGCTTCCGCGAGGAGGGGCGCCGCTATCTCTATTCGCCGGCGATCGCGCGCGATTCCTATGTCGGGAAGGAGTCGCGTCGCTTCGTCGATCAATTGTTCGGCGGCCGTCTATCGCCGCTGGTCGCCCGGCTCGCCGAGGAAGATGCGCTCGACGAGCAGGACATCGCCGCCATCGAGGCGATCCTCAAGGAGCTGAAGTCATGACCGACTGGCTGCTTTCGACGCTCCTTGCGACTTCGGCGTTGATCCTGCTCGTGCTCGTCATTCGGGAGCCGATCCGTCGCCACTTCGGGGCGCGCGTGACCTATGCGCTGTGGCTGATCCCGGCTGCGCGCCTGTTCATGCCGACCCTGACGCACACCGTCGAGCGCAGCGTGCCGGCAGCCGCGCCGATGCGGCCACTCACCGATCCGATGATCCGCGAGTCCTTGTGGATGGCGCGCGTGGCTCCCCCCGATCCGTCGCTGATCGACCGCATCGGCGGCTGGCCCAACCTGCTGATCGGCCTGTGGCTGTCGGTCGCGGCGGCACTCTTCGTCAGCCGTCTCGTCGCCTACCATCGCGACCGCCGCGCGATCCTCGCTTCTTCGGTCGACGCCGCGCGTTTCGGCTCGGTCCGGATCGTCCGCTCGCCAGAGGTGGCCGGGCCGATCGCGCTCGGGATCGTCGACCGGCTGATCGCCGTTCCGGTCGATTTCGAGCGGCTGTACGGCGCACGCGAGCGCCGCCTGGTGCTCGAGCATGAGCTCGCCCACCACCAGTCCGGCGATCTCGTCGCCAATCTCTTCGCCTTCGTCCTGCTCTGCCTGCAATGGTTCAACCCGCTCGCCTGGCTCGCCCACGCGGCCTTCCGCTTCGATCAGGAAGCGGCGTGCGACGCGCGGGTGCTGGACAAGGTCACGACCGCCGATCGCGCCGATTACGGCCGGGCGATTGCCAAGGCCGCTTCGGGCCGGGCGCTGCTGTTCGCAAGCGCGCTCGACCGCCGCAACACCCTTCAAAGGAGGCTTCAGTCCATGCTTCGCAATTCCAGTCCCGAACGCCGCATCGCCGGCCGCCTGCTGGTCGTCACCGCCATCGCCGCGGCGCTTCCGCTGACCGCCGGGCGTGCCGTCGCTTATGTGGATGTGCCTCAGGCGCCGCGGCCCGTCGCGACGCCGCCGAGCGCCGCGCCCGCTGTCGCGCCCCTCGCGTCAGCGGCCGCGGTCGCGGCGCAGCCGGCGGCTGCCCCGGCGCCGGCCGCAGCCGCCGCTGCCGCGCCGTCTCCCCGGACGCCCGCGTCGACCTACGCCCTGACCACGGACGATGGGAAGCATTTGAGCTTTGTCGCAACGCCCGTTACCGCTTCGACCTACAGTGTCGTCTCGGCGGACGGACAGCATTTCATCCTGAATGGCTCTTCGCCCCAGCAATTTGAAATTCGCGACAATGGCGAGACCTTCGTCATCGACGGCAAGAAAAAGCGCTGGGACCAGTTGACGCCCGCCGAGCGGGATCAGGTGCGGCGCGCCGTCGCCAAGGCCAATGATGCGCTTGCCAAGACCCACATCGACCAGGCGAGGATCGCAGAAGACCTCGCGCGCATTCCGGACCCGGCGAAGATGGCCGAGATTCAGCGCCGGCTGGGCGAAACCCAGGCGCGGATCGAGCAGTCGGTCCGCCGGTTGGAGGCGGAGGAGACCCGCGCCCGCGCTGCCGGCCGCAACCCCGATCAGCTCGAAGCTGCGATCCGCGCGACGCTGCAGTCCGTTCAGGCGATCGATTTCAGCGCTGCCTCACGCGCGCTCGCAAGCGTCGACCGCCAGAAGATTGCCGCCGACGTCGCGAACGCCCAGGCGTCGATGGAGGCCGCCAGAGCCGAGCTGGCCCGGATACAGGCGCGCATTAACTCGGATCAGCATCCGTAAATCGAACAGGGGCGCAGGGCGGCTGTCCTGCGCCCCCGGCGCTTGTCCGCCTCACCCGAACATCTCCGTAGCGGGCACAATCGCTTGAATGACTCGCGCCGCCTCTATAGGCCGCGTCCGTGAAACGCGTAGCTTACGGCACTTTGCGGCTGCTTCGGGGTTGGGCTCGGCAATGAGCCCGTTCGATCCGAGCTTCGGCCGCACAGTCGGCGCGAAAACCTTCTGCGATTTGACGCAGAGCTGGTCCGAGGTCGGCGGCGGCGTTCGCACCTATCTGCTGCACAAGCGCCGCCACATCCTCGAATCGACGCCGCACCGGCACCTGATGATCGTTCCCGGCGCGCGGGACGAGGTCATCGAGGAGGAGCGGGCGGTGACGGTGACGATCGCCTCGCCGCGCGTGCCCGGAAGCCCGCACTACCGGCTGATGCTCCGCAACGGCGCGGTCGGCCACGCGCTGAGGCGCTTCTGTCCGGACCTGATCGAGTGCCAGGACGCCTATAATCTTCCCTGGGCCGCGATTGCCTTCCGCCGGCGTCATCCGGAAACGGCGCTGGTCGCGGCCTACATGACCGATTTTCCGACCGTCTATGTGGACCGGCCCTTGTCCAAGGTGTTGACCAGGCCAGTCGGCGGCCTGCTCGGGCGGATTTGCTACGATTATTGCGGACTTCTCTATCGCCGTTTCGATTCGATCTTCGCGCTCAGCGAGAATGGCGGCGCGGCCAAGCTCCGCTCCCTCGGAATCGATAGCGTCGACGTCGTCCCACTCGGGGTCGAGCTCGGCGAGTTCGGGCCGTCGCGGCGCGATGAGCGGCTGCGGCGTAAGTTCGGGCTCTCGCCGGGACAGCCGCTATTGGTCTATCTCGGCCGGCTCGACGGCGAAAAGAGGGCCGACCTCGTCGTCGACGCCTTCCGGCGCCTGCCCGCGCGGCTCGGCGCAAAGCTGGTGCTGATCGGCGAGGGGTCCCTGAAAGCAGAAATCGCCGCGCTGGGCGACGACCGCATCATCCTCCCGGGCTATGTCACGAGCCGGGCCGAGCTCGCGCGCTGGCTGGCGAGCGCCGACATCTATGTCTCGGGCATGGCGGACGAGACGTTCGGAGTCTCGATCGTCGAAGCCCAGGCGTCGGGGCTTCCGGTGGTGGGAGTCGCGGCCGGGGCGATGATCGACCGCGTGACTCACGCCGTCGGACGCCTGGGGCCGATCGGCGACGCGCCGGCGATGGCGGCGAACATCATCGAAGTATGGAACGCGGACCGCCGCGCGATGGCGGGGCAGGCCCGGGCGCACGCGCTTCAGTTCAGCTGGGACAGCAGCATGGAAGCGCTGTTCGGCCGAGTCTATCCGGCCGCCTTCGCCAAGCGGGCCGAGCAGCGCCGGGTAGCGCCCGCCGCCGCGGCTCTTGCCGCCTGACCGGTTCAAGGGGCATTCACGCCTTTCGTTGAAAGAGGGAGCGATGGTGTCGGGGCGCATCACATTCATGTCGGCGGCTTTGTGCCTGGGCGGCGCTGCGGCGGTGGCGATCGCTGCCCCGCAACCGAAGAAAGCGGCTCCCGGCGGCGACGCGCCCAATGCCCAGGCTCGCCAGCTTCTTCAGAACTGCGACGCGCATAAATTCGAAACCGTGGTCCATGTGGTCGTGGACGGTCAGCCTCAGGATTCGAAGGTCAAGCTGTGCGGCAAGGATGGTCAGAGCGATGCCGAATGGATCGGCACGCTCAAGGACGCCGTCGCCAAGCTGAACGCGAACAAGGAGATGCCGACCGCGATGCGCGACCAGATCATCGCCGCGCTCTCCGTCGAAATCGCCCGCCTCGAAAATCCGCAGGCGCCGCCGCCGCGGCAGTCGGCCGACGCGACTCCGACCTTCGACGGCCTCGCTCCCCTGCCGGGCATCGGACAATCCACACCCGGCGGAAGCTCGCCCTTGCCGCCTCCGCGCGAGGTCGCGTCGTCCGCGCAGCAGGACGAATATGCGGGTCTTCCGCCGCTTCCGACGACCCCCACCGCACCGACCCGCGTTTCCGGGCTTGCCGCGGGGGCTTCGCTCGTGCCGCTGCCGATGCCGCGGATGAGCTTCACCTGCTTCGACGCAGGACAGACCGACGGGCCGTGCACGGGCTTCACGCGCGATACCTTGCTGACCGTCCACGCCGGCGAGGATATCCCGGCCGGCACCAGCCTGCGCTTCGTGCGCGACGGCGATCCCAAGGCGGACGTCAATCTGGCCCAGCTCAAGAAGGGGCGGTCGATCCGGCTCGGCGTGCCGACCGACGTATGCCTGCATGCCGTCGGCGGCAAGCTCGAGCTGCAGGTCGTCCGCGGGGGCCAGCCGGTCGGAAGCGAGGGTCCCTTCAACCTCCAGTGCTAGCCAACAGCGCGGCGCTCATGGCACAGGCGTTGGCGTGGACGCCCCGTACGCACGACTGGACCAGCTCGAGCCCAACATCGCGCGCGTGCTCGCGCACAATCCTTCGGCGTTCACTTATTACGGGACGCAGACCTATCTGATCGGCGAACGCGAGGTCGCCGTCATCGACCCCGGCCCCGACCTTCCCGAGCATCTCGACGCGCTGGAGGCCGCGATCGGCGGCCGGCCCGTCGCAGCCGTCATGTGCACCCATACGCATCGCGACCACAGTCCGGCGGCGCGGCCGCTGGCGGAGCGGACGGGCGCTCCGATCGTGGGTTGCGCGCCGCTTGCGCTGGAGACGGTCGGCCCCCGCGCCGACGCGTCGTTCGACGGCGACTATGCGCCGGATCGCATATTGGGCGACGCGGAGACTATCCAGGTGGACGGCACTCCGCTGACCGCCGTCGCCACGCCGGGCCACACCTCGAACCATCTCTGTTTCGCTTATTCCGGCGCGCTGTTCACCGGCGACCACGTCATGGGCTGGTCGACGACCGTGATCTTCCCGCCGGACGGCGACATGGCGGCTTACATGGCGAGCCTCGACAAGCTGAGGCAGCGCGACGACCGCATATATTATCCGGCGCACGGTCCCGCGGTGACCAACCCGGCGCAATATGTGCGGCACCTCGCCGGCCATCGGATGCAGCGGGAGAAGCAGATCCTCTCGCTGGTGCGCGAAAAGCCGCGGCCGATTCCGGACATTGTCGCCAATGCCTATCCAGCGCTCGATCCAAGGCTGACCACCGCCGCCGGCGGGTCGGTGCTCGCCCATCTCCTGGACCTCGAGCGGCGCGGGCTCGTTGAACGCGAGGGAGACCAATGGACCGCCGCCTGAACAAAGCGCTGGTGCTCGCGATGGTCGCGCTCGCGCTCATCCTCGGCGTGCTCGTCGGAGTGACCACCGGGATCGCCGACCGGATCTTCGGCGGCCCCACTCCGAAGACGATCGCGACCTCGAGCCTCGAATCGATGCGCGCCGAGAACCGGCTGACGGTATTCGCCGCGCGCTACGTGTCGGTGGTGACGAGCAGCGAGCAGAAGCTCGGCGGCCTCGTCAGCTCCGAGCGTACTTTGATCCTCCCCGGCGACGTCCGCTACGAGCTCGACCTGTCCGCGCTTCGGCCCAACGACGTGACCTGGGACGGTTCGAATCACACGCTCACCGTCAGGCTGCCGGAGATCGCGGTTGCTGGTCCCGACGTCGATATCAATTCGGTGAAGGAATATGGCGGTGGCGGGGTGCTCTCCGCGCTTACCAACGCCAACCAGCAGCTCGACCAGAACAATCGCGCCCGCGCCGTCGCCGACCTGCGCAAGCAGGCGACCGCCGCGGTCCCGATGCAGCTCGCGCGCGAGGCCGGGCGCCAGGCGATCGAGCGCAGCTTCGGAATGCCGCTGCTCGCCGCCGGGTTCAAGGACGTGAAGGTGGTCGCCCGATATCCCACTGACGGCAACGACGTCCCTAGCTACATCACGGGTTCGACCCCATATGAAGAAGCAATCAGGGACTACGAGCGCAGGAAAGCCGCGGGCGAAGCGAAGTGACGGTTCAGACAACCAGTTTGAAGGGTCTCGACCTCCTCGGCGAGATCGAGCGGCTGAAGCGCGAGCGCAACGCCGTGATCCTCGCCCATTATTATCAAAAGCCGGAGATCCAGGACCTCGCGGACTTCGTCGGCGACAGCCTCGACCTCTCGCGCAAGGCGGCCGCGACCGATGCCGAGGTGATCGCTTTCTGCGGCGTTCGATTCATGGCCGAGACGGCGAAGATCCTCTCGCCCGAAAAAACCGTGATCCTGCCCGACATGGACGCCGGCTGCAGCCTCGAGGACAGCTGCCCGCCCGACCAGTTCGCCGCCTTCCGAGCCGCGCATCCCGACCATATCGCGCTGACCTACATCAATTGCTCGGCGGCGGTGAAAGCATTGAGCGACATCATCGTCACCTCCAGCAGCGCCGGCGTGATCCTCGACCAGATCCCCAGGGATCAGAAGATCATCTTCGGCCCCGATCGCCACCTCGGCGGCTATCTCGCACGCAAGACCGGCCGCGACATGCTGCTGTGGCCGGGCATCTGCATCGTCCACCAGGCATTCAGCGAGACCGCGCTGTTGAAGCTCAAGGCCGAATATCCGGACGCGCCCGTCGCGGCGCATCCCGAATGCCCGCCGCACATCGTCGACCATGCCGACCTCGTCGGCTCGACCAGGGCGATCCTCGATTTTGCCTTGAGCAGTCCGGCCGAGACGATCCTCGTCGCGACCGAGCCGCACATCATCCACCAGATGGAGAAGGCGGCACCCCAAAAGCGCTTCATCGGGGTCCCCGGCGGCGACGGGAATTGCAACTGCAACATGTGCCCGTACATGGCGCTCAACACGCTCGATAAGCTCTACGTGGCCCTGCGCGACCTGCAGCCGAGGATCGAGCTCAGCGCCGAGATCATGGACCGGGCGCGCGTACCCCTCGAGCGGATGCTCGAAATGGCGGGACGAACGGTGGGGCATGGGGACGTCGGTCGGCCGATCATCGAAGAATCGGACGGGGGCGTCCTGCCTGGGGATATCGATCCGTCGATCAGCGGCGACTGATCCGCCGCCGCCTGCGCGAAATCGCGGCCTAGTGGCCCATCTGCGGTTGCTGCGGCGTCTGCGCCTGCCGGTTCGCCGGCGGATCGGCCGGGACCATGATCGTGTGACAGATGCGGCTGATGTGCGAGTAGGGGTTGTCGTTTTCCTCGCAGACCGTCTTCTTGACCATCTGCGGCTGTACCGGCTGCGCCGGCTGCGGCTGCGCCTGGCTCGTCGCGGGGCGGGAGGGATTTGCCTGGTACGCCTGCGCGGCGGCCGGTACGCTCATCGTGCCGGCGATCGCCAACGCGATCAAATAGTTGGACATTACGGACTCCGTGGGAAAAGCAGGACGTCTCCTAATTGAGATCATTGCCTTAGCCTAGCCTGAATTGATGACCGGCGTTGGTGCGCCTGTTAGTGCCTGCAAACCGTCCAAAGTTCACGAGGAGGCGATGATGAGTCACTTTGCGAGGTTCCGGGGCGGCCGTCTCGCCTGCGCGATGATCGCCATCGCCTTCCTTCCGGCGGAGCTCGCCGCGGCCCAGCCGCTGGTTGCCAGTCAGTTCCCGGCGCGAATCCTCGCCGCGCACAACGCGGAGCGCGCCGCCGTGGGCATGCCGCCGCTGGTGTGGGACAATGATCTCGGCACCGCCGCGGGCACCTATGCGATGCAGATGGCGGCGACCGGGGTGTTCCAGCATTCGGACCGAAGCGCCCGGCACGGGATCGGCGAGAATCTCTGGTTCGGCACGCACGGCGCGTACAGCGTCGAATCGATGGTGGCCGCCTGGGCGTCGGAGAAACGGATGTTCGCGCCAGGCATTTTCCCGAATGTCAGCCGAACCGGCAATTGGGCGGACGTTGCGCACTATACGCAGATGATCTGGCCGACGACTCAGCGCGTCGGCTGCGCGCTCGCCTCGACCGCGCGGTTCGATTATCTCGTCTGCCGCTACTCGCCCGCCGGCAACATCGACGGGAAACCCGTCCCCTGAAGTTCCAAAAGCACCGCTCACGGAACCTCGTTCATGTGAGCGAAATTAACACTGGCGCCGCATCGCTGGCGAGCAACCGCCCATCGTTATCCGATTGCCGGTGGAAACATGCATGGGGCACGGTCGTTGTATCGCCGAAACAGAAGGAAATGATTATGCGCACTCTATCGAAGATCATGACGGCCACGGCACTTGCTGCGCTGTCCGCGACCTCGTTCACGTCTCCGGCGGAGGCGAGGCATCATCGCCACCATTATTACGGCCGTACCGCTTACCGCCATCGCGTCTGCCGCCGCTCGCCGGCGACGACCGGGACGGTGGTCGGCGGAGTCGCCGGTGCGGTCGTCGGGCACAGCCTGATCGGCCACGGTCTTCTCGGCACCGCGGCGGGCGCAGTCGGCGGCGCGGTCGCAGGCGGCGCGGTCGATCGCAGCATGACCGCCCGCTATCGCTGCTATTACGTGCGTTAAGTCCTGAGGCGGGCGGCCCGGTGCCCGCGCAGGCGGAAGTTCGGCCCCGCGAGCGCCTGATCGCGCTCGCGGCGGTCCTGTTGGTGCAGGCCGGCCTCGGGCTGGTCCTGCTGAACGGCCTCAGGGTCGAGGTCGGCGCTCCGGCCGAGGCGGTCCAGCGGCTGATCCAGATCGCGCTGCCGCACACGCCGCCGCCCGTTCCGCCGCCCGTCCAGCCCAAACCAAAGACCGAAGCGCGGCACAGCAGCAGCGCATCAGCCCCCAAGGCGCTGCCGAAGCCCATCGGCGGTTCGCCCGGGCCGCAGCCGTCTCACGCCATGCCGGCTCCGACCCCCATCGTCGCGATGCGGCCGTCCGCGCCGGCTTCGGGCGGTGGCAGCGGGACCGGGCCGGCGCTCGGCAGCGGCGCGGGGGGCGGCAGCGGCGGCCAGGGTTATGGCGCCGGCGACGGCGGCGGCACCGACCTCGTTCAGATCGCCGGTTCGATCGAGCAGCCGGATTACCCGCGCGACCTGCGCGATCGCGGGATCGGCGGTCGCGTCGAATTCACCTTCACCGTGGAGCCCAACGGCCGCGTCGGCCGCTGCACGGTGACCCGGTCGAGCGGCGTTCCCGAGCTGGATGCGCTAACCTGCCGCCTGGTCCAGCAGCGGTTCGTCTACCGGCCCAGCACCGACCGCTTCGGGCGGCCGATCGAAGACGAAGTGGACGGCGTTCACGACTGGATCGCCCGCTAGCCGCGTTCCGTGACTTCCCCCTCGACGGTTCGCGTCCCCGGATAATGCTTGTCGAGGTGGCGTTTGATCATCTTCAAATTGCGGGTGTTCGAGCGGAAGAAATAGTCCGGGATTGCACCGACCCACGGGATGAGCCCGAGCAACCAGTCGAAACCGACATTCCCCGCCATACGGGTGAGCTGCCATTTCGACATGCCGATGTTGCGGCCTTCCCAGACGATGTAAGCGCCGAGCGCCGCGGCGGCGATGTCGCCGACGACCGGAACCACGTCGAGGATGACATCGAGGCCCACGGGCTTGTTGAGACCGGGGATAATGAACAGCCGCTCGAGGATTCTTTCCATCGCCTCGACGCGCTGGCGCACCGACTGGGGGTCGGTTCCGACCAGGGGGACTGAGATCATTTCCTGCACGCGCATCCGTTCACTCGCCAGTCGAGGGCTTCGCTTCCAGGTCGGTGAGCGTGTGGCGGGCGTAACGGTTCCCCGCGAAATTCTGGATTCGGCCCGAAACCAGCGACCAGCGCACCGGCGCGGCGATCGGCAGGAACAAATGGCCGGAATCGATCAGCGCCGCCGCCTGGCCGAGCAGCGCATAGCGCTGCGCGAGCACCGGAGTCTCGCGTGCTCCGTCGACCAGCCCGTCGGCATTCCTGTCGCACACCGGAACCAGATCGCAGCGGAAACGGCGTACGAACCAGGCCGGCGAAGTCGACGGCGCGACCTCGTCGATCAGTGCGAAATCGGCGGTGGCCCGGCTGTCGGTCCGCTCGACGGTGAAGCCCAGCGCTCCCCAGTCCCGCTTCAGCAGGTTGAACAGGAGGTCCGCCCCCGGTCCGTCGGGAAGCTGGAGCCAGATCGGCGGCATCGGCGTCTTTCCGAACAGCCGCTTCGCCTGCGCCTGGAGCCCGGCGCTGCGGTCGGCATGGGCAGTGGCCGCCCAGGCCGGCGGCGCGGGCGCGGGGACTCCGTCGAGCCCCGGCTCGAGCAATGTCGCCCGCGGTGCGAGCCCGGGCACGCCGAGCGCCGCGACAAAGGCGTCGCGGTCGATCGCCGCGCTCAGCAGCTGGCGCACTTCCGGCTTGTCGAGCGGCCCACCCGACTGCGTTGGAACCAGCCCGAACAGACCGGAGGCGGGATCGAAGTGCAGGCTGTCGCCTGGCAGCTTCGCTCGCGCGGTCAGTGGCAGATTGGCGAATGTCCCACCGAGCACGAGATCGATCTTCTCCGCGGCGAATTCGCGGATCGCGACATCGGCGGGCGCTCCGCCAAGCAGCAATTGCTCGCGGCTCGTCGCCTCGTCGTCGGGCGAGACCATGTCGCGCGTCAGCCTGAACGTGCCGTCAGCGGCCGCCGCAAGCCTGAAAGGCCCGGTCCCTTCGCCGCCGCGCAGGATCGCCATTTGCGGCTGCGCCAATAGCGCGAGCAGGTCCGGCCGAGGCGCCGTCAGGCTGATCTCGATAACCCGGTCGGTCATCGCGACGATGTCTTCGACGGCTGCGAACTGGTCCTTGAGGCTGTCCTTGCTTCGGGCGGCGATTGCACGCTTCAGGGCGTGCGCGACCTGCTCGGCGGTGATCGGCCTGCCATCCGGCCAACTGGCCGACGCGATCCGGAAGATATAGCTCAGGCCATCGTCGCTGACCGTCCAGCGCTCGGCCAGGCCGCCGACGATATTGCCCGAAGCGTCGAAGCCCACCAGCCCCTGGGCGGCGTTGGCGAGAAGCACTTCGTCCGGCGGCGACAATCCTGCGACCGCCGGGTCGCGGAGCTGCGGAGCGCCGCCGATGACGACGACCTTGACCGCACCGCGGGGCTCTTCGCGGCAGCTGGCCGCGCCGAGGAGGGCGGCGAGCGCGAGCAATGCGGCAAGGCGTCGCATTCGCCCCGGTTTACGCTCAAGCGTCCATTCAGCAAGTCTCTGGATATATGGCCGCCACTGTTTTACTGCAGTAACGCAGTGGTGACTCCGCAGGATGGTTCGAGCGTGGCGGAACGAGACGGTATCTGGACCCGCGGCGGCGTTCCGGTCGAGGAGCTGCCCGATCCGTTCGCGCCGGAACGGCCGCCGGACGCTCCTTCCGGCGACGAGCAGCTCGAGCTCGACCTCAAGCCGCGCAGGCGCCGCTGGCCGATCTATCTTTATTCGATCTCGGCGCTGATCCTCGTCACGCTCGTCTGGCTTGTGTTCACAGCGCCCTTGTCGCGAGCGCTCGAGCCGCTCCAGGACCCGGCGCTCCTGCTGCTGTCCGACGACGGGCACCCGATCGCGGTCCGTGGCGCGATCAAGGAGGCGCCGGTCGACGTGACCCGGCTCAATCCGCTGACTCCGGCGGCGTTCGTGGCGATCGAGGACCGCCGCTTCTACCGCCACTGGGGAATCGACCCGCGCGGAATGGCCCGCGCGGCGCTCGCCGACCTCCGCGGCGGCGGCGTCCGCGAGGGCGGAAGCACGATCACCCAGCAGCTCGCCAAGACCAACTTCCTGTCGAGCGACCGGACGATCAAGCGCAAGGCGCAGGAGGTGATCATCGCCTTCTGGCTCGAGGCGTGGCTGACCAAGCAGCAGATCCTCTCACGCTATCTGTCGAGCGTCTATTTCGGCGACGGCGTCTATGGCCTCCGCGCCGCGGCGCACCATTATTTCAACCGCGATCCCGAGGATCTCAACCTCGCCCAGTCGGCGATGCTCGCCGGAATGGTCCAGGCGCCCTCGCGCCTCGCGCCGACGCATAATCTTGCCGCCGCGCAGAAACGCAGCGAGCTGGTGCTGAAGGCGATGGCCGATACCGGCGTGATCAGCCAGGCGCGCGCTCAATCCACCCGGCCCGCGCGGCCCGTCATCCGCACCTCGAACGTTCCGACCGGCTCCTATTTCGCCGACTGGGTCACGCCTTACGCGCAGCAGGCGCAGGCGCCGGACTTCGGCGAGGTGAAGGTCAGGACGACTCTCGACTGGACCTTGCAGCGCCTCGCCGAACGGGCGGTGAGCCGCGCTCCGGCCGGGGCGCAGGCGGCGCTGGTCGCGATGCGCCCCGACGGCCGCGTCGTCGCGATGGTCGGCGGGCGGAGCTATCGCCAGTCGCCGTTCAACCGCGTCACCCAGGCGCGGCGGCAGCCCGGCTCGGCGTTCAAGCTGTTCGTCTATCTCGCCGCGTTCCGCGCCGGCTGGACCCCGGACAGCATGATCGAGGACAAGCCGATCACGATCGACGGCTGGACACCGGAGAACAGCGACCGGGTCTATCGCGGCCGAAGCACGCTCCGTCAGGCCTTCGCCCGCTCGAGCAACGCGGCGACGGTTCGCCTGCAGCAGCAGGTCGGGCGAAGCAACGTCATCCGAGCCGCGCGCGACCTTGGAATCTCGACTCCGCTTCCGGACAAGCCCAGCCTCGCCCTCGGCACCGCCGGAGTGAGCCTGCTCGAGCTGACTTCGGCCTATGCCGCGATCCCCAACGGCCACTATCCGGTCATCGCCCGCGGCCTGCCCGACGCGCCCCAGGCCCAGGGCATTTCGGCCTTCTTCGGCGGCGGCGGCGGGGCGCTCGACACGCGGCGCGACCAGGCGCCGATGCTCGACCTGCTCTACGCGGCGGCCAACGACGGGACCGGCCGGCGCGCCGCGCTTGCCGTTCCGACCTTCGGCAAGACCGGCACGACGCAGGAGAACCGCGACGCCCTGTTCGTCGGTTTCGCGGGCGATCTCGTCGTCGGCGTGTGGGTCGGGCGCGACGACAATGGGTCGCTCGGCCGGGTCAGCGGCGGAACGGTGCCTGCGGAAATCTGGCGCAGCTTCATGGTGCCCGCGCTGTCCGTCGATCACTCCCGCGGACCGTCCTTGCCCGGCAACTTCGGCGCATCGCGCGCGGCTGAGCAGAAGCGCCTGCAAAGCCCGCTTCCGCCCGAATGGAGCAATGCGACGAAGCCGCTCCGCCAGCTGGTCCAGCGCCTCAACGACCTCGTCGGCGGCTGAAACATGCTTATCAAAAGTTCACTATCGAACGTCAAATTTTAAGCATTCCTCAACCAGTGTCGCCCAGATTCCGGCTCGACCTCCGCGAAGTACAGTGCGCGGGGTGCGGTGTTTTCATTGTCATGAGCCATGTGGGAGACCTGAGATGGTCAAGTTTCTGAAGCTGATTAAGAACGACAAGGGCGCGACCGCCATCGAATACGGCCTGATCGCCGCTCTGATTGCCGTCGCCGCCATCGGCGCGATGCAGGGCATCGGCAACAAGCTGAATTCGACGTTCAACAACGTTTCGAATTCGCTCAACTAATCTTTCTAGTTGAGGTGGGAGAGGCGGCGGTGCTTTCGGGCGCCGCCGCTTTTCTTTTGTCTGGCCGACGTTCGCCATGGAGCGGCATCCAGTTGGTTTACCGGCATTTTCCGCTCGTTTTTCGGGTTGCAACCGCGGTGCGCGGATGTCAGTTTCCGCGCATGGGGAGGACGTTCGCATTTGCGGCGCTGGCGTTGACCGCGTCGCAAGCCCAGGCATTTATGCTCGCGCCACTATACGATCCGGTCGCGCTCAACGTCGGCATCAGCTGCCAATGGCAGCGAAGCTGCGAGCGCCGGCAACTGGACGCCATGGCGCGCGCAAGGTTCTTCGTCGCGAGCGCCCGGCCGCCGGTGTGGCGAATCCACCTGTGCAACAAGAACGCTCGGCGCGGGACCGCGCGAGTCGACTGGATCGGTTTCGACAATTGCATCCGTAACCCGCGGCTCCGGCCGCCGAGGTCGCGCGGCCGCTGAATATCCGGCTCCGCCGTCGCTGGAACGGCGTCCATCGACGCTCGTTGTTCCGGCGAAGCAACGGAACCACGCCATGACCGCGAAGAAATCCGATTTTTCCCGCGACAAGACTGAAGTCGAGCGGCGCAAGAACCTCGACGAAGGCGAGATCGACGAACTCGAGCTTGCCGGCGGAGTGGAGGGAGGAATGCAGGCCGGGAGCGCCGGCGGCCCCGGCGAGAGCGACGTTCGCAGGCGGCGGCATCACGACAAGGGCGATCGCCATTGACCGACTGCCTTACCAAGCCTTTTTGACTCGCCTCGCCATGCTCACTTGCCACCGTCCGGGAGCGGCTGAGTGATCCGCGTCGTCGCCCTCAAGAAGGCCGTCGCGGCCGGTGTCGGCGGCGCGATCGCGATGGAGCTGTTCGCGCGCGCCGGACGGCTGGTCGGGCTGCAGACGATCGACTTCATCGCCGAGCTGAGCGCGGTCGCGTTCCGCGGTTCGCGCCTGCTTGCCGATTTCGCCGCGGTCGTCGCCCATCTCGGGATCGGCGTGTGCTGGGCAATCTTCTACGCTTTCTTCGTCTGGGGCCGCCTCAGGTTACGCCCGTCGCTCCAGGGGCTGGTGTTCGCGATCATGCCGGCGTCGCTCGCGATCCTCGTGGTCTATCCGGAGCTCGCCCTGATCCGAAGCAATCTCGATGTCGCGACATTGACCCTGGCGGGCTTTTTCGCGCCGCTCACCGTTGCGGCGGTCGTCAGCCTTCTCATCGGTCATGCGCTGTTCGGCCTCACCGTCGGCGCGATCTACCGGCGGCCGGTCGGCTATTCGGCCGAGGGCAAGCCGTCGCCCCCCGCCGCGCGCCGCCCCACCAGGAGCGGGGCGAAGCGGAACGAGAAGTACAGGGGCTTCATGTTCGCGACCGGGATCGAGTGCAGCTATCCGACGATCGAGCATGGCCGTTGGCGCCGCGACGAGATGGATTCGACGTCGCATTACGAGCTGTGGCAGACCGATTTCAGGCTCGCGCGCGAGATCGGGATCACCCACATCCGCTACGGACCGCCGCTCCATCTGATCTTCGAAGGGCCCGGCCGTTACAATTGGGAATTCGCCGACCCGCAGATGGAAGAGCTTCGCGACCGCGGTCCCGAACCGATCGTCGACCTGTGCCATTTCGGCGTGCCGTCATGGCTCGGAAACCTGCAGAACCCGGACATCGCCAAGGCGCTTGCCGAATATGCCGGCGCGTTCGCGGAGCGCTATCCCTGGGTGCGCTTCTACACGCCGGTGAACGAGATGTACGTCTGCGCCCGGATGAGCGCGCTCGACGGCCTGTGGAACGAGCAGCTGCGCGACGAAGGCGCCTACGTGCGCGCGGCCTGGAACCTCGCCCACGCAACCATCCGCATGAGCAACGCGATCCTCAAGCGGCGGCCCGACGCAGTCTTCGTCAACAGCGAAAGCAGCGAATTCTACCAGCCTTGTTGTCCCGATCCGCATGTCGAGGACGTCGCCGAGGCCGCCAACGAGCGCCGCTTCCTGCCGCTCGACCTCATCTACGCGCACGAAGTCAGCCCGCGGATGCGCAAGCTGCTGCTCGAGCAGGGAATCGTCGACAAGGACATCGACCGGCTCGCGCACCGCGCCGTCCCGCGCCGCTCGATCCTGGGAATCGATTATTACGAATGGAACGAGCGGCTGATCGATCGTCAGGGCAATGCCCGTGCGCTGGGCGAGCTGTTCGGCTGGTACGTGATCGCGAGCCAATATTGGAAGCGGTACAAGCGGACGATGATGCATACCGAGACCAACAAGACCGACGCCGACGGCGCGCCGAAATGGCTGTGGCGCCAGTGGCACAACGTCCAGCTGCTGGCCCGGGACGGAGTGCCGCTGGTCGGCTTCACCTGGTACAGCCTGACCGACCAGATCGACTGGAGCATCGCGATGAGCGAGCCGATCGGGATCGTCTATCCGGTCGGACTGTTCGACCTCAACCGCGAAGCCCGGACGGTCGGGCTATCCTACAAGCATTTGATCGACCTCTACCGCGATCAGCCGGACTATCGCGAATGCCCGGCCGTCAAGAAGCTGATGGCCTGAGCCGATGGCCGGTTTCCTTGCAGCGCATGGTTACGATCCGGGTCCGAGCCAGCGGCCGTTCCTGGCCGGCGCGATTTCGGGATTGCTCGGGACGATCCCCGCGATCGGAGTCCTGATCGCGTTCGGATCCCTCCGCGTCGAAGCGCAAATCCTCGGGCTGTCGCGGCTGTCGACCATCGCCATCGGCTGGGCGGTGATGGCGATTGCCGGCGCCGCCTATGCGCGCGTCTTCGGGCGCGCCGCCAATTCGCCGAAGGGCGGCTGGCTGTTCGGCATGTCGTTCGGATTCGCGCTGTGGGCGGCGGGCGCGGTGCTCGTATTGCCCCTGTTCAGCGGCGGTCGAAGCCCGGCCGGCCACGCCGCCGCGGGGGTGGCCGTGTCCCTGCTTGTGTGGGGATTCGCGGTGGGAATCCTGATGCCGTTCGTGCACCGGCCGCTGCACGAGGATCTCGACACGGCGTCGAAGCGCACCGAGCTCGGGCCCGACGCGGCGACCGGCGCCAAGCACCTGCTTCGCGAGCGACATGCCCCGCTGAGCGGCTAGCGCGGAGTCGCCTGGTCGATCGGCGCCCGCGCGTCGGTCCGGTGCAAATAGTCCGCGCCGGTCAGCGTGATCATGATCAACAGCCAGAAGAATCCCGCCGCGGCGAATGCGCGGACCAACGCCCGGCCGGCGCGAAGCTCCATGAAGAACAGAAGGACGATCAGCGCCTTGATGACCGCAATCGTCAGCGACACCGGAAGGTTGAAATCGCCCAGCGGCACGAACGCGCTGGCCGTCGTCGCGGCGAGCAGGAGCATAAGCGCCAGCCAGCACCGGAGGACCGTTCCGCCGCTCAACCGTTCCTCCCGGCGAGATAGATGAGCGGGAAGAGGAAGATCCAGACGATGTCCACGAAGTGCCAGTAGAGGCCGATCAGCCGCGTGGTTGAGCCGCCCGGAACAAGCGTTCCCCTGCCGATCCGCACCGCGAGCCAGCTGACCAGTGAAATGCCGATCAACAGGTGGAGCGCGTGGAGCCCCGTCGCGCAGAAATAGAAGACGAAGAAAATTTCGGCGATCCCGCCATAGCGCCCAAGGTCGAAGTTCAGCGCGGGGACGAGATGCTCCTGATATTCGAGCCACCATTCGGTCGCCTTGATCGCGACGAACGCGAGGCCGAGCAGCGCAGTCGCGCTCAGCCACAGCACCGGCGCGCGCCTCGATCCCGAGTCGAAGGTCGTGACCGCCATCGCCATGCACGCGCTGCTGGTCAGGAGCACCGCCGTGTTCGCGGTTCCGAGCACGACCTTGGTCATCTTTGCCGCAGCGATGAAGTCGTTGCCGAACCAGATGCGGTAATTGAGGTAGGCGACGATCAGCGCGCCGAAGAACAACACTTCGGTCGCGAGGAACGCCCACATGCCGAGCGTGACCGCTTCGCGCTCCTGCGCCAGAGTCGCATATTGGATTCCGAGCGCGCGCTCAGACATCGCCGGCCTGCATGCACGGCTTGCCCTCGTCATATTGATAGGGCGGCCGGATCACCGTCGGACTCTTGGCGAAATTCTCCGGCGGCGGCGGCGACGGAGTCGACCATTCGAGGCCGGTCGCGCCCCACGGATTGGCCGGGGCGCGCGGCCCCTTGAGAATCGACCAGGCGAAATAGAAGAGCGGGAGCGCGTAGCCGACCGCGAGGATGCTCGCCCCGGCCGACGACAGCACGTGCCAGATCTGGAACTCGGGCGGGTAGGACTGGTAGCGCCGCGGCATCCCGAGATAGCCGAGGATGAACTGCGGGAAGAAGGTCAGGTTGAAGCCGAAGAACGCCAGGATCGCCGCGAACCGCGCCCAGTAATCGGGATAGAGCCGGCCGCTGATCTTCGGCCACCAGTAATGAAGCCCCGCCAAGAATCCCATCACCGCGCCGCCGACCATGATGTAATGGAAGTGCGCGACGACGAAGTAAGTGTCGGTGACGTGCACGTCGACCGCGAGCGCGGCGAGCATCAGGCCGGTCAGTCCGCCGATCGTGAACAGCCCGATGAAGCCGAACGCGTAGAGCATCGGCGCGTTGAAGCGGATCCAGCCTTCGTGCATCGTCGCGACCCAGTTGAACACCTTGATCGCCGACGGCACCGCGACGAGGTAGCTCAAAAACGAGAATGCCAGGCTCGCGTAGAGCGACTGGCCGGCGACGAACATGTGGTGGCCCCAGACGAGGAAGCCGATCACCGCGATCGCGATGCTGCACCAGACGACGAAATAGTAACCGAACAGCGACTTGCTCGAGAAGACCGGCACGACCTCGCTGATCACCCCCATCGACGGCAGGATCATGATGTAGACGGCGGGGTGGCTGTAGAACCAGAACATGTGCTGGAAGAGCAAGGGATCGCCGCCCAGCTGCGGCGAAAAGATCCCCACGTGGAGCACGCGCTCGGCGAGCAGCATCAGCAGCGTCATCGCCAGCACCGGCGTCGCCAGCACCAGGATCACGCTGGTCGCATAGGTGGACCAGACGAACACCGGCAGCCGGTACCAGGTCATGCCGGGCGCGCGCAGCTTGTGCACCGTGACGATGAAGTTGAGGCCGGTGAGGATCGACGAGAATCCCGACACGAAGATGCCGAATACCGTCAGGATCACGTAGCCGGTCGCGTAGAAGGTCGAATAGGGCTCGTAGAAGGTCCAGCCCGTGTCGACCCCGCCGAGCAGCAGCGCGGTCAGCGTGATCAGGCCGCCGATGATGTAGAGGTACCAGCTCAAGAGATTGAGCCGCGGGAAGGCG